>JAYVKY010000440.1:0-8504 GCA_043767965.1 Pseudobdellovibrionaceae bacterium | reverse complement strand
CAAAAAGTTTGATTCCCAAATTATCGAATGAAAGCGGAATGCTGATTAATGTTTTAGGTGGCGGTTTAGATGCCGGCGTTGGACAATTAACGGGGATCGCCATTGCAGAAACTAATAAGTATTATGATGTCTTTATGAAAGAAATCGAACAGAACGCTAGCGTAAAGCCAGCCTGTGCTCGAATACTAAAATATAAATCACTTTTGGGAAAAGTCAGCGAAAAATCAAATTTACGTTGTGGCTTAATAGCCCCGCCTGAAAATCCACTTAAAAATATTTTATACATGGCTATGTTAAATCGAATAAATACGGGGACAATTCGAAAAAAGTTTGAAAATTATGAAATTGAAAAAAAGCTAAGTCGGTTGGGTTTAGAAAAAGTAAATATGAATACGTTGGTCGAAGTCATTGCTTTAGCCAGTTACAATGCGGGGCCAGCGACAGCCTTCGGTGCCCTGAATGAATATTTAGATAAAAGAATCAAAATTGGTAAAAAATTAAGTGCTGCTGATTTCGATTTTCATAATCCGAAAACAGCAAAAGATATTGATGGTGAAGAAAAATCAGTTATTAAAATTGCACGAAGTTATGTAAATTCACCGTTTATTAAAAAGAAAGATCCAAATACAAAAATCAAAATTAAGCGTGCAAAAGTATTGCCAGAAAAAATTAGAACCGCGCATTTGCTTACATTTCCAGAATTTATGATTTACAATCAAAATAATTTTGATGTCAGTCAAAAAAATATTACAAAAAAATATAAAACAATTGGTGCGCCAGGGTATTTAGGTTTTTTAGCAGATAAAAATAAAGCCCTACGAGCCACATTTGAAGAAGCTGGTGCTGGCGCTAACTTTTGTTCAAACCCCAATTTTCTAAAAATTAAATAATAATTTTTAGAAAATTACAGTCATCAAAAGTAAAAGTCAGGGGTTAACCCTGTCTTTGTCGTTTATCAACAGCTAAAGCGGCTTCGCGGATCACTTCACTCATTGTCGGGTGCGAATGGAAACTGCGGGCGACATCTTCGCTAGAGCCACCGAATTCCATAGCAATAATTAATTCGCCGAGTATTTCTGAGGCGCCAGCCCCCACAATATGTGCGCCTAAGATACGATCTGAAACTTTGTCTGCAATAATTTTTACAAATCCCTCAGTTGCACCTTTGGCTTTAGCACGTCCGTTGGCTGCGAATAAAAATTTTCCGACGTTGACTTCAAAACCTTTAGACTTGCATTCGTCTTCAGTGAGTCCAACACTGGCCACTTCAGGGTGCGTGTAAATCACTGATGGCACGGTATTGTAGTTCACATGGCCGTGACCAGTCGCAATGATTTCAGCAACCGCAACGCCTTCTTCTTCAGCTTTGTGGGCCAGCATGGGGCCTTGGATAACATCACCTACGGCGAAAATATTTGAAATATTTGTTTGATAATTAGAATTCGTCTGAATGCGCCCACGATCATCTTTGGTGATACCTACATTTTCTAAACCTAAATTTTCAGTGAAAGCTTTTCGTCCTGTTGAAACTAAAACGACATCACCTTGGATGGATGATTTTACATTTGTAGTTAATTTTTCATAATCAAGTTCAACACGTCCACCAACAGACCTAGAAGCAGTAACTTTCGTTGATAACATAAATTCGACGCCCATTTTTTTCATTGATCTGACCAGAACATTGATTGCATCTTGATCCATCATCGCACAGATTTTATCAGCAAATTCAATAATTGTGACTTTTGATCCCAACTTGGCCCAGACAGAACCCATTTCAAGGCCAATGACTCCGCCGCCGACAACAAGCATTTCTTTGGGTAAATAATCAAGTGCCAATGCGCCTGTCGAAGATACAATTTTCTTTTCATCAAATTTTAAAAAAGGTAATTCAACAGGTACAGAGCCTGTCGCTAGCATTATATTTTTTGTTTCAATAATTTGTTTTGTACCATCAGCAACTGTAATTTCAACAGTCGTGGCCGTTAAGATTTTTCCGAAACCATTGATCCGAGTAATTTTATTTTTTTTAAATAAAAAATCAATACCACCAGTTAAATCAGCAACGATTTTATTTTTTCGGGACATCATCACGTCCAAATTTAATTTAACACCGCCAAGTTCAATACCATGGTTCACAAAATCATGTTTGGCCTCATGGTACAATTCTGAACTTTGTAAAAGGGCTTTTGACGGAATACAGCCCACATTTAAGCAAGTGCCACCCAAAGTTTTATCTTTTTCAATGACCGCCGTTTTTAAACCCAGTTGTGCTGCACGAATTGCGCCCACATAGCCACCGGGGCCAGAACCAATAATAACTAAATCGAATTGTTCCATAAAAACCTAAACCTCAATCAACAAGCGTTCAGGGTCTTCGACGCCTTCTTTGATTTTAACTAAAAATCCGACGGCATCTTTGCCGTCAAGCATACGATGATCATACGAAAGGGCCGCATACATCATTGATCGGATTTCAACTTTGCCGTTAATGGCCACGGGGCGTTCTTCGATTTTATGAAGTCCTAAAATCGCGCTTTGTGGGGCATTTAAAATCGGCGTTGATAGCATCGATCCGAAAACTCCACCATTTGTGATCGAAAAAGTCCCACCCATTAAATCATCGGGCATAATTTTTCCGTCGCGTCCACGTGTACCTAAATCGCGAATGGCCAATTCAATACCTGCGATCGACATCATGTCAGCATCACGAATAACGGGAACCATCAGGCCACGCTCGGTCGATACGGCCATGCCGATATTAAAATAATTATGATATTCGATGTCTGTTCCGTCGATCCATGCATTCGCAGCCGGAAATGCTTTTAATGCCTCGATGGCGGCTTTCACAAAAAATCCATTAAAGCCCAAATTTGTACCGTATTTTTCTTTAAATTTGTCTTTATATTTATTTCTGATCTCGATCACTTTTGTCATGTCGATTTCATTAAATGTCGTAAGAATTGCAGCCGTGTGTTGGGCCTGAACTAAACGTTCAGCAATTTTTTTACGAATATTTGTCATCGGTATACGCTTGATTTCGCCTTGTTTTGACGGGCCTTGCAAGACGGGGATAACAACGGGTTTTGCTGGCGCAGCGGTTGGAGCCTTCACAGCGACAGCAGTTGGTTGTGCATTTATCGCGTCTGCTTTTGTCAGTCTGCCGCCAAGGCCACTGCCGGCAATTGTTACGGCATCCAATCCGCGTTCATTTACAACGCGTGAAACGGCGGGGGATAAATGATTTTGTAAATCAGGATGAATATTTTTTACAGCAGTTGCAGTAGGTGCTGGGGCTTGAGCCGTCGGTGTAGCAATTGTATTTGCAGGTTTCGCGGCAGCCGTATCAATGGTTGCAACAGTGGCTCCGATTTTTACGGTCTCGCCAGCCTGTGCGGTGATATTAAGTAGACCATCTTTTTCAGCGACAACTTCAACCGAGGCCTTGTCTGTTTCAAGAAGCATTAAAATATCATTCATCTTCACATAGTCGCCAGATTTTTTTGACCAGCTTCCGATAATTGCTTCCGTGATGGACTCACCAACAGCTGGAACTTTAACATCTATTTTCATAAAAACCTCATTTCAAAAAATTAAATATATCTTAAATATTTTATTAAACTTAAAGTGCAAATGCTTTCTCGATAATTTGTTGTTGTTCTGCCTTATGTCTGTAAATTGAACCGGTTGCAGGACTTGCACGATCTGGACGGCCGGCGTACGAAAAGCTGACTTTTAATTGCATTTCGTTAATCAGGTTCATAATTTTAAAATATACAAAACTAAAAGATCCCATATTTTGGGGTTCTTCCTGTGCCCAGACAATTTTCTTTAAATTTTCATAGCCTGCTAAGATTTCTTTTAATTTCCAATCCGGAAACGGAGAGACTTGTTCAAGCCTGATAAGGGCTGTTTTTTGATCGTTTGTTTTCTCACGTAGTTCAAGAAGATCATAATAAAGTTTTCCGGAAACTAAAATGACTTTTTCGACTTTGTTGGCATCTGCCAATAATTTGTCTGATAAAACTTCTTCAAAAGTCCCATTGGCCAAATCAGAAATTGTGCTTGTGGCGCGCGGGTGACGAAGTAATGATTTTGGTGACATCACAATCAATGGTTTTCTAAAATCACGTTTGATTTGTCGTCGAAGTGCATGGAAAATTTGTGATGGTGTGGTTAAGTTCGTTACGGTAATATTATTTTGCGCTGATAATTGTAAAAATCTTTCCATACGCCCAGAAGAATGTTCGGGCCCTTGCCCCTCGTACCCATGTGGTAAAAGTAAAACAAGGCCACTCATCTGTTGCCATTTTGATTCGCCAGCACATAAAAATTGATCAATGATAATTTGAGCACCATTGCAAAAATCACCAAATTGGGCCTCCCACATTGTTAAAAAACTTGGGTCGGTGATTGAGTTTCCGTATTCAAAACCCATCACAGCATATTCAGATAAAATTGAATCATAAACACAAAAATAAAGATCATCAGTATCAAATTTTTTCAGCGGGAAAAAGGCCTCGCCAGTTTTAGAATCATAAAAGCCAGCATGACGATGTGTGAATGTACCGCGTACGCAATCTTGGCCGGACAAGCGCACCGAGGCACCTTCTGACAACAGACTTCCGTAGGCTAAAAGTTCAGCCATTCCCCAATCGCAGGGCTCTGTGCCCAGAGCCATGTTTTTTCGACTTTCAATTAATTTAACAAGCTTTGGGTGAAGATTAAAATTCGCTGGAATTTCAGTAAGTGTCAGACCGATTTTTTCTAATTTTTTTGGATCAATAGAAGTTTTTACGTTTTTTTGAATATCAGCCGTTGTCGCTTTTTTTAAGCCTGACCATGCGCCTTCGAATTTAAAGGTTTTAACTTTAGGTGCGGCAAGCTTTGCTTGTTCATAAATTTTTTGCAGTTCATTCATTCGATCAGTCAAAAGTTTTTCGGTAAAATTTTGATCACAGACATTTTGTAAAATTAATTGTTTCGAATAAATTTCACGAAGAGTCGCATGTTTGCGAATAATATCATACATTAAAGGCTGTGTATAGGCTGGCTCATCGCCCTCGTTATGACCAAATCGGCGATAACAAGTCATGTTGATGACGATATCACGACTCCATTCTTGACGGTACCTAACGGCGATATCCATTGCGCGAACACAAGATTCAGCATCATCGCCATTACAATGAATCACAGGGATTGCTAAAACTTTTGCAACGTCGGACGAATAGTGTGATGACCTTGCATTTTCAGGATTTGTCGTAAAGCCAACTTGATTATCTACAATTATATGAATTGTTCCGCCGACAGTATATCCCTGAACGTGTGCCATTTGAAAAGTTTCCATCACAACGCCTTGGCCAGCAAAAGCCGCATCACCATGAACCAAAACAGGAATAACTTTTTTTCGAGTGTCAGTGTCTTTGTGTTTCCTTTGTGAAGCCCTAGCCATACCAAGCACAACGGGGTTCACTGCCTCAAGATGCGAGGGATTAAACGCCAAATGACATTCAACTGTACGTCCTGCAATATCTTTAATTTTCGTATAACCAAGATGATATTTAACATCGCCATCGAAATCTTCAAGTGGTGATTCCAATTCGGTGGGTCCATTAAAGTCTGCAAACATTTGCGCGACATCTTTACCCATAAAATTAGCCAGCATGTTCACGCGTCCACGATGAGACATTCCGATCATAAGCTCTTCGGTTTGTAATTGCGAGCCGCGAGTGACCAAATAATCCATCATCGGCAACAAAGCATCGCCGCCCTCGATCGAAAATCTTTTCGTTCCGACATAACGTGTGTGAATAAATTTCTCAAGAGCCTCAGTATTCGTGATTGATTTCAAGATCTCTTTTTTTTGCTCAAGCGAGAGTTTAAAATTATCAGCATTATGTTCAAATTCTTTGATGAACCAATTTCTGATTTCAGGCAAAGCTTCGGCGCATTGGATTGTTAATTTACCACAATAAACTGATTTTAAATGAGCGATGATTTCTTGGAGTGTGGCCTCGGAAAGACCAACAATGCTGGCAATTTGAAATTTTTGCGTCAGATCTTTTTCTGATAAATTAAATTTATTTAAACGCAACTGATCGCTGGGGGTCGGCGTATTTGTCAATGGGTCAAGGTCGGCTTCGAAGTGACCATAATTTCTATATGCGCTGATCAGGTTGTACACATCAAGCTCTTTTTCAGATAAGCCAAAAGCGCCATCTTTTGAGAAATCAACACCTTCAAAAAAACGTTTCCATTCGATGCCCACGGATTCAGGTGCAGTTTTAAATTGAGTGTAAAGTGATTCTAAATATTCAAGATTTTGATAATTCATCTGAATGTCCTTTTTACATATTCGTTGGTCGTAATTTCAAGGTTGATCGTCTCATAAAAATCACGCAAGATGAAACATATTTTTAAGGCCTTCAGGCAAATATGGGGAGTTAAACATGCAAACTAAAAATCATTATCTAGTCATTATCAGGCACGGCGAATCGCAATGGAATCAAGAAAATCGTTTTACGGGCTGGAAAGACGTCGAGTTATCAATAAAAGGAATCAAAGAAGCCGAAAAAGCTGGCAAATACTTGCTTGCTGAAAAATTTGAATTTGATATTGCCTATACAAGTTGTTTGACACGAGCAATCAAGACTTTGAATTTAGTTTTGTCAGAGATGAACATGAACTGGTTGCCAGTGATTAAAGATTGGCGCTTAAATGAGCGCCATTACGGCGATCTTCAAGGTTTAAATAAATCTGAAACCGCTGAAAAACACGGCGAGGCCCAGGTTAAAATTTGGCGCAGAAGTTACGACACGCCTCCGCCACTAATGAATAAAAATCATCCGGATCATCCCATAAGCGACCCACGTTATAAAAATATAGACCCAGAAATTTTACCAAGTGGCGAATCCTTGAAGGACACTGTTCACAGATTCTTACCGCTCTGGAATCAACAAATTTCAAAAGATGTTCTGTCTGGAAAAAATGTGCTTATTGTGGCCCACGGAAATTCTTTACGTGCTTTAATTCAACACTTAGAAAATTTATCAGAAGTCCAAATTATGGAAGTCAATGTGCCAACCGGGATACCGCTGGTCTATGAATTAGATTCATCGTTGAAGGTGATTTCAAAACGTTTCATCGGTGATGCCGATGAAGTTCAAAAGGCAATGGACGCAGTGGCAAACCAGGGGAAGAAGTCGCTGTAAAAACCTCTTTTAATTGGTAGATACCAATTAAAAGAGGTTTTTATAAGTGTTGTAAAAACCTCTTTTAATTGGCAAAGTCTGTTCAATAGAGGTTTTTATGTTTTACGGTCGAAAAGAAGAATTATCATCACTGAGTCGCTTGAAAGACAAAGAAACAGCAAGCCTGGTTGCAGTTTTAGGGCGTCGTCGTATTGGCAAAAGTGCATTGATTCAAAAGTTTTCAGAAAACTATTCGAAATTTATTCAGATCCAGGGACTTGCTCCAGTTGAAAATAAAACAGAATCTGAAATGCATACTTTGCAGCTGAGGCATTTTTCGAAATCGATAGCCAACAGCTTTAAAGTTCCTGAACCCACATTCAAAGATTGGTCCGAGGCGCTGGGGTATTTGGCAGATTTGACGAAAAAAGGGCAGACGCTTATTTTACTAGACGAGATTTCGTGGATGGCCACAGGCGACCCGTTATTCGCTTCAAAGCTTAAAGATATTTGGGATTTGAAATTTAAAAACAATAACAAATTAATACTTGTTGTTTGCGGTTCAGTTTCAACATGGATACAAAAAAATATTTTATCCAGCACAAATTTTGTCGGACGGATTTCGTTAGAAATCAACCTAAAAGAGCTGCATTTGAACGAAGCGAATTTATTTTGGACATCGTCAATAAAGCATAAGATATCATCATACGAAAAGCTGATGATATTGATTGTGACGGGGGGCGTCCCCAAGTATCTTGAAGAAGTTATAATGTCACAAGCCGCAGATAAAAATTTAATCAGGATGTGTTTTCAAAAAGATGGCATTTTGTATAATGATTTTGATAAAATATTTACAGATATCTTCGGTAGCAAAAGAAAATCTTTAGAAAAAATAGTCAGAGGCTGTTTGAATAAAAAAATTACACCTAAGCAGTTGTCTAATGACATAGGTACGTCTCAGAATAGCGATTTTACAGATAATGTTATAATACTTGAAATGGCAGGTTTTCTATCGCGGGATTATTATTATAAAATTAATCAAGACAATGCTAGGTTGAGTCAAATCAGGCTTAAGGATAATTACCTGCGATTTTATTTAAAATATATTGAACCATTTAAGATAAGACCGCAAAAAAAAATTAAAAAGATCTCGGATCTAAAAAATTTTGAAAGTATTTTAGGGTTACAATTCGAAAATCTAATTTTTAATAATTTGGATATTGCGATTCAGTTATTGAATATAGACAGCGCCGAGGTCTTAACCGCATCGCCTTTTATTCAAAGAAAAAACCCTAAAAACAAAGGAGCATGTCAAAT
>JAYVKY010000439.1:0-2229 GCA_043767965.1 Pseudobdellovibrionaceae bacterium | reverse complement strand
AAAGTTGTTTTAGACACAAATGTTATTTTATTTGATGCATTTGCATTATTAAAATTCGGCGATGCTGACTTGCATATTCCGTTTGCAGTAATTGAAGAGGTTGATAAATTCAAGCGTGATCAGGGCGAGAACGGTCGAAATGCGCGCCAATTCAGTCGGTTCGTAGATGTTCTGCGAGGCAAGGGAAGCCTTGCAAACGGTGTGCAGATCGATAACCACGAAACCTATGTTTATATTAATACTGATATCAGTTTTGGCGGCATTGGTGCCGATCTTGATTTAGCAAAAGCTGATAATCGAATTTTATCGACAGCATTAGCTTTACAGAAGCAGCATCCACGAACAAAAGTTGAACTTATTTCAAAAGATATTAATTTGCGAATAAAAGCGGACGTCTATGGAATTTATGCCACCGACTATGATAATTCAGATACAAATCAAGGCGATCTGTACGAGGGTTATCTCGAGATCGAAGTCAATCCAGCATCGATCGATGCTTTTTACAAAGATAAAAAAGTTGTTGTCGATCACAAACTTTACATTAATCAGTATGTTATTTTAAAAGACAAATCTAATCCGAATCATTCGGCCGTTGGCAGATTTTCTGCAACGGAAAAGGCGATTGTGCCTTTGTTGAACCCTCCTGACAGTATTTGGGGAATTCATGCTAGAAACGTTGAACAAAGTTTCGCGCTGGATGCCCTATTGAATGATGACGTTAAAATGGTGTCTCTTGTTGGTAAGGCGGGAACAGGTAAGACTTTGTTAGCTATCGCTGCGGGGTTGTTTAAAACTCTTGATGAAGGCAAATATCAAAGATTATTAGTTTCGAGACCTATTTTTCCAATGGGTCGTGATATCGGTTATTTACCAGGCGATATTGAGCAAAAATTAAATCCATGGATGCAGCCGATTTTTGATAACGTTGAATTCTTGATGGGTGCAGATAAAAAAGCATCAGGTCGAGCACAAGAATTAATTAATCAAGGCATGTTAAATATTGAACCTTTAACATATATTCGCGGGCGAAGTATTCCGAAACAATATCTGATCGTCGATGAGGCTCAAAATTTAACTCCACATGAAATTAAGACAATCGTTACTAGGGCTGGAAGCGGTACAAAAATTGTTTTAACCGGCGACGTATATCAGATTGATAATCCCTACGTAGATTCAGCAAATTCTGGGTTAACTCATGCTGTTGAAAAATTTAAGGGTCAAGAAATTGCAGCCCACGTAACTCTCACAAAAGGCGAGCGTTCAGCTCTGGCAGAATTGGCAGCAAATATTTTATGACGTTAGATACAGGCGCAGACAAAGACGTTGGCTATAAAGCCAGCGTGACCCAAAAAATTACTGATAAAATGGTTCGTCAATTTGCCGAGATGTCAGGCGATTATAACCCTATTCATCTGGATGATGCCTTTGCAGCACATACAATATTTAAAAAGCGTATTGCGCATGGTATGATTTTGGGTGCATTAGTTTCCCGATTTTTAAATGAAAAAATTGGTGCTGGCGGTATTTATTTGGCACAAACATTAAAGTTTTCAAATCCTGTTTTTATTGATGACGAAATTACTTTTCATTTAGAAATTACAAAGTTACATAAAAAGCGAGGCTTCGGCACAATCGAAACAACAGCGGTTAAGCAAACCGGAGAAGTTGTTTTAAAGGGTGAGGCGACGATTATGATGGCCTATGGAATTAAAAATTAAAGAAATAGCGATTCAGGACAAATTTTAAACCTGCTTTTAAAGTTGATCTATCAGATTTGATTTGAGTTTCAATTTAAATTGTTCCAAATCATTTTTTCTGTTCAATAAGATCTCAAGGCTGATCATCGTTTCTGATTTGTAACCACAAGGGTTGATTCCGACAAACGCTGATTCATCATTAGAAAAATTAATTGCAGCGCCATGAAATGTAATCCATTTTTTGACAGCTATACCGCAGCTGGCGATTTTTTTATCATTCACCCAAACACCGGTGTCTTCCATGTTCGATTCAGATTTTTCTAATGTTTTTCCGTGCGCTATGACGTCATATTGTTTCAGTGTTAATACAATTGCGTTTTCAAGAGCACGCAAAAAACCACGAACTTCTTGTGGGCCACGGTTTTTGCGTGGGTGTTTAATGTTTATTATTGGATACACAACAACTTGTGATGGGCCGTGATAGGTCGCACGACCTCCGCGTGAAACTTCGACCACGGGGCCCGGCCAAGCA
>JAYVKY010000438.1:0-5135 GCA_043767965.1 Pseudobdellovibrionaceae bacterium | reverse complement strand
CCAGCGGCGTTGTCTTGCATTTGAAAAAGAGCCGTATTCGATGACATCAATAAATTTGAACTGAATGTTTTTGCTCCAGAAATTGTTTGTGCGCTCGCTTTGTCAACAAGTCCAGCGGTGTCTGGTGTTGCCGTCGCAAACGCCCCGCCAGTCACGTATATCACGTTACCGTTAGCTCCTGTTGCAGTTAAACCTGTACCGCCATTAGCGATGGGTAAGGTGCCAGTGACGTCGGTAGATAACGAAACTGAATTTCCACCAGATAAAACGCCGGTCGTTGATTTAACAATTCCATTTGCTAAACCCGAAATCGTAAGCCCTGTAAACGTTGGTGAATTTCCTGTACCTAATCCTAAATTTGTTCTTGAAGTTGCGACACTTGCTACATCACTTAAATTATTTGCTGGATTAAGCGGAGTATAGCCCAAGGCACCTTGTTTAGAATTAAATGTCGTCCAATCAGTCGATGTAATCACACCAGTTGTTGTTGTATTTGCAGTTGCTACTGAAATGACACCGGCAGCGACTGAAATATTATTTCCCGCTTGTACGATACCCTTACTTGCCCCCGTTGCATCTTGATATGCACTTGTAGTCACATTCGTTACACGACCTCGAGCATCTGTCGTAATTGATGGAACTGCACTTGCTGAACCGTAAGTTCCAGCTGTACCAGTATTTTTTAACGTGATTGTTCCGTCACTGATAATGCTTGCGTCGCCACTCATCGTAACGCCTGTTGCAATTCCGCCAGCGTTACCGACAAAAATTTGATTCACAGGTAATGTATTACTTGAGGGAGTAAATCCTAAAAGTGCTGTCACATCTGCTGAAGTGGCGTTTGAAATAACTCCGGCACCACTTGATTTAACAAGAGTATTGCCGCTAACTCCGCTGATGGTCAATCCGGTAAATGACGGAGAATCACCCGTACCAACACCAAGACTTGTTCGCGCTGTTGCCGCTGTTGTTGCACCCGTACCGCCATTGGCTAAACCCAATGTGCCTGACACGTTTGAAAAACTTGTATTTAATTTTGAATTAAATGTTGTCCAATCGGCCGAAGTTAAATAACCGTCAGCAGCACCTGTCGCTTGCGCCATTGAAATCACCGGCGTCGTTGTGCCAGTCGCAACACTGACAGGCGCCGTGCCTGTAACTGATGTCACGGTTCCCACTGCTGCAGAAATCCATGACGTATTCGTACCGTCAGTTTGTAATACTTTCCCAGCGCTAGCAGTTTGATTTGGTAATAAATTATTTAATGCACCGTTGGCTGTCGCTGAATTTGTACCACCCCGAGCAATTGGCAATGTTCCTGCTGAAATATTTCCGGCATCTAAATTTGTTAATAATGCTCCGCTGACGGCGGGCAATTGCGAAGTACCATTTAATTTAACAATTTGGTTTGCACCAGTTCCAGAATTTAATGTCAATACTGGCGTCGTTGTCGTTGTAGCGACACCAATATCTGCATTTGCTGAAGTAACACTTGTCACTGTTCCGGTTGCGGCAGAAACCCAACCCATTTGACCAGCACCATCTGTTTTTAATACCTGGCCCGCAGTTCCATCAGCACTTGGTAATGTGAATATCACATTTGATGTAACGACCGCCGGTGACCGTAATGAAATATAATTTGTTGAATCAGCATCAGCATAACGAACTTCGCTTTGTGCGTTCATCGTTAATGCTGACGTGAATGTTTTGGCTCCTGAAATTGTTTGCGCACTTGATTTATCAACTAAGCCTGCTGTGTCTGGTGTTGCAGTTGCAAATGCCCCACCAGTCACATACATCACGTTACCGTTGGCTCCTGTTGCAGTTAAACCTGTACCACCATTGGCGATGGGTAAAGTACCAGTGACGTTTGAAAAACTTGGATTTAATTTTGAATTAAATGTTGTCCAGTCTGTGCTTGATAAATAACCGTCAACTGCAGTTGTTGATTTTGCCATTGAAATAACTGGTGTCGTCGTACCTGTGGCAACGCTGACAGGGGCGGTGCCTGTGACATTTGTCACTGTTCCGCCAGAACCTGCACTTGATCCCACTTTAATCCAAGTGGCACCATCATCACGATAAATTTCTTGCGTATCGGTTGATACATAGATGCGACCAACAGTACCTGCGCCAGGTTTTGCCGCATTCAATCCAGCTTGCATCGAAACGACTCCGCCCGCATTTGTTAAAATCGAATCTGTAATTCCGTAGCCTGCAATTGTTGTTGGCGTACTTGTCACTTTCGACCAAGACACACTGTTTATTTTTGCATTTGTCACAGCGTTATTTGCAATTGTAAAGGCACCGCCCACAGTGATACTGCCATCACCAGACATAATACTGCTTAAAGCCGTCGCCACCTGCGTTCCGGTCATAACCATCGCTGAACAACTGACTTGATCATTCACCGCAGAGTACTTAAATATTTCGCCAGCCGCACAGGGGCCCGCAATGTTAAACCAGTTGCCTGCAACTGTTGATTTGATATTTGAGCTATTTAAAAATTGCGGAACAGCAACTCCTGCGGCACCGACCCAAACTTCCCCTGTTGGCAAAGCTGTTGATAACTTCGCTGAGAATGTCGTCCAGTCACTTGATGTTAAAGCACCTGTTTGTGCGGCCGTTGCATTTTGTAAACTGATCACACCCGCTGTAACTTGCAAATTATTTCCAATAGATAAAATACCTTTTACAGCACCTGTTGCGTCTTGATATGCACTTGTTGCAACCGACGTTACGCGACCTTGCGCATCTGTCGTAATCGACGGAACTGCTGACGAACTGCCGTATGTTCCTGCTGTTCCAGTATTTTTTAATGTGATTGTTCCGGCACTAACAATACTTGCATCACCGCTCATCGGAACGCCTGTTGCAATTCCACCGGCTGAACCCACAAAAATTTGATTCACAGGTAATGCATTACTTGAAGGTATATAACCCAAAGCCGTTGTTACATCTGTCGATGATAAAATGGCCGTTGATAAAACGCCTGTTCCGTTTGTGCGCACAAAACCCAAATTTGTATTTAATCCACTTAAAGTTGCACCAGTAAATGTGGGTGAACTGGCAGTGCCTAATCCAAGATTTGTTCTTGATGTAGCAGCATTTGAAACATCACTTAAATTATTTGCCGGATCAAGTTTAGCATTAAATGTTGTGCGATCTGTTGATGATAAATAACCATTCACAGCATTCGTCGCCACAGGCAGCCCCACTGTCGGAGCTGTCGCGGTACCACCGATCACTATCGGATTACCAGCTGTTGCCGTTGCGGTGACACTTGTAACGGCGACAGAGCTAATCGTTTGCCACGACGTATTTGTACCATCTGTTTGTAAAAATTTATTTGCGTGTGTTGCTTGCGACGGTAATAAATTATTTAACCCAGCATTCGCTGTCGCTGCGTTTGTGCCACCATTTGCAATCGGCAAAAGTCCAGTGACAGAGTTTGTTAAATCAATACTTGCTACTGTTGCATAGGCGCCAGCACCAGTTCGCTTAACAAAACCTGTTGTCGCAAGGGCAGAAACACCAGTTAATTCAGCTGAACCCGCTTGTTTTGAATTAAATGTTGACCAATCTGCTGATGACAGCAGTCCACGATTTGCAGCACTTGATGTCGGAAGATTAATTGTCACATTCGGCGATCCCGTCACAACATTTGCATCAGTTCCTGCTGAGCCAAGCACTAAATTCACATTACCAGTTAATCCATTTATACCTGTCACGACGCCAGCGATAGTACCCAATGATTGCACCGTTGTACCATCACAATAATGAAGAGCATTCGTACCCGAATGATACCAAACTTTTCCGGCATCAGGCGCCGTACACGCAGGATCTGCCGCGTACGCACCAATTTGAATATTTTTATTCGCGCTCATGCCGATGTTGCCAGTTGAAGTAATATTATTACTTCCCATATTTAATGCGCCAGTCATTGTATCGCCTGCGCGATTCACTTTACCTGAAAAATTTGTAAAATCAGTTGATGATAAATAACCATCGACCGCAGCTGTCGCCATTGTCATTGAAACCACTGGCGCACTTGTACCTGCAGCAACACTAATTGGTAATGTGCCCGTGACATTTGTTACTGTACCGCCAAGACCTGCATTTGAACCCACACGAAGCCATGCGGCACCCGTATCGTACCAAATTTCTTTGGTGTCTGTTGAAAAGTAAACTAAACCTAAAGTTCCGAAAGCCCCTCTGCCAGCATCAAGACCTGCTTTAACAGAATTCACACTTCCGGCATTTGCTAATGTGATATCCGTAATTCCATAACCAGCATATGTCGTTGGCGTCGCTGTCACTTTTGACCATGCGACACTATTTATTTTCGCGTTCGTCACCGCATTATTTGCAATTGTAATGACTCCGCCCGCTGTGATTGTCGCATCGCCCGTCATTATTGAATTTAGTGCTGTGGCCACTTGCGTGCCCGTCATAGTCATCACCGAACAACTGACTTGATCTGTGACTGCTGAATAACTTAAAATTTCACCCGCTGCACAGGCACCGGCATTAAACCAATTACCTGCCACTGTTGATTTGATATTTGATATATTTAAAAATTGTGGTGCCGCAATACTTGCGCCACTACCAACCCAAACTTGGCCTGTCGCTAAAGCTGTACTTAATTTATTATTAAATGTGGTCCAATCACTTGATGCTAAATAACCATCGGCTGCGCCTGATGATTTTGCAATTGTAATATTTGGCGTAAATCCACCCGAAGATGCCAACGGCAAACTTGCCGTCACTGCCGTGACTGATGTGCTTGCTGGATTCACCCATGAAGTGACACCAGCGCCATTTGTACCTAATACATAACCGGCGGTACCCACATTTGGCGGCAAAGTTAATACGTAATTACCACCACCCATTGGTGTTGGCGCAACCATTTGAATGCTGTTTACATTACCCGCATTATAAACATAAAAGTTATTTCCAGAAAAATTTGTCGCCTGTGCAGTTACAAATGCCGCATTACCAGAGCCGTCACGTTTGACAATTGTTGAAACTGCTGCCGTATTTGTTGCCGCAATGGTATCGGTCACCGATTGATTAATTTCAGTCGCTGTTCGGCCACCAACCATATCCACCGTCGGGTTCGGATAGGTTCCTGT
>JAYVKY010000437.1:0-3377 GCA_043767965.1 Pseudobdellovibrionaceae bacterium | reverse complement strand
AAAAAGGTTTGGCTTTGTTTTTAGAAGAGCAAGAAAAATTTAATATCGAACGTGAAAAAGGTTTATCTTTACATAAAAATACAAAAACAAAAACTATGGACGAATCAAGCCCCGAATTCTTTGCTGATCTGAAGCAAAAAAACAATCGTGACATTTGGCTTGAAGAGGCCCGAAAAACCCATGTAAAAACAAGAAATCAAGTGATCAGTCAATACAACAATAATGCCCAGAATCACTCTGAAATGGAAGAGCTTGATCTGATTAATTTACGACCTCGATTTGATTTGCGAAAAAGATATAAAAATAAATGGGTTCAAAATAGTGGCAAGTCATCAGGCGGTTCCTCGTCATCTTTTGGCGAGAGCGCTCCAGCACCACAAGCTCCGATGGATTTTCCGGCGCCGATTGATTATGCTCCTCAGCCAATAGATAATTTTGAGGAAATTCCACCTCCGCCACCCATTCCGTATGATCAGCAAGGTTACGAGAGTGGTTTTGGTGAGGCACCGATGCCACCACCACCACCACCACCGCCCCCAGAGGGCTGGGGGGACTTTTAAAAAGACGTCAGTTCTTACGGCCTATTATTTAATAAAAAGTTCATCCATTGTTAGACCCGTAATTCTTGTGGTCTTTTTAAAAGCAAAAAACAAAATCGAGCCGACAAAGATCATCATGGGTACTAAAATGACAGCCATCGAGGTCATTGTCATTTGGCTGAGCTGTTGATTTAACAGGGCCTGCTTATCACTGACGGACAGGGCTTCATCTAATGGTGTAAAAATATAAAGTGATAAAATAAAATTCAAAACAGCGCTTACTAAAAATGATACAGATAACATCTGTGTCGATGTTCTCATTAATTTTTCAAATGAAGTTTCTTTGTCTGCCGTATCAAGTTTTTCAGTGATTTGTGAAACATTAAAAGCCGCAGGGTTTAAAAACATTGTTTTAAAAAAAGGCTTTTTTGAAAAACTTGACCCCAGCACAAATGCGCCGATCAATAACGGAAAGGCGGCCTCTTTGATAGCAAACCAAATCCCACCCAAAGCCAATATGGTCAGAACACCCGAGAACAGAATATTTGCTAAGCCCAGAAGTGCAATATAATTCATTTTTTTTTCTTTAATCAGCGAGTATAAACCAAAACATAATGGAAATGACAAGGCGATCAGTAAGGCATAAACCGGTGTCAGGCCCACTTTTGTGCCTTTATTCAAGATGATGACGGGTAAAAAAATATTAAATATAATATTGCTAAAGCTTGATTGATTTGATTTCATCGAAGAAGGTTACGATAATTTTTTTTAGTCTGCAAATAGAATAAGAAAGTTATTTTATGTGATCTAGTGTGTTTGATTATGACTTATTCGCCTTCGCATGCAACTCGGAGGTTAAGGTTTCAATTCTGCGGCTTAAGGATAAAGTCACCTCGGTTAACTTGGTATTTGCCTCGATCAGTTCGATAATTTGCAGATTCTGTTGACTGGCGATAATTTCGCGTCTTTCACTGGCCGAAGCAATATCTTCGCGATGTTGGGCATCGTAATCTGCATGAATTTTATCGCGATCGGCTTGGCGTGTTTGTGCCAATAAAATTAAAGGTGCCGCGTACGCAGCCTGCAGGCTAAATGCTAAATTTAATAAAATAAATGGGTACATATCGAATTTTGTAAGGCCCAGAACATTTAATAAAATCCAAACTAAGACAACCAGAGTTTGCGTAATTAAAAAAATGGGAGTCCCAAAAAACCTAGCAAATGCTTCGGCCTTCAGTGCGAACCAATCGTTCCCGAAGACGGTATGATGCCGGGGGTGATTCTGCGGAAGTGTTGGATCGTGTTTATTTCGCTTCATGGTTCGAGTATAAAACATTTTTGGCCGTGATCAACAGATAAAAAACACAAAAAATGAAGTGGATAACGAATTGCATGGTCTAATTTTTAGCTATATTGTGGCATTTTAGAAACGGAGATTCAATGTTAACTCAGATGAATAAACTGACAAACGCAGCTAGAATTGCAGCTAAAGCTGTCGTCAGACTTCAGGTTCATGGTTATAGCGAAAACCACATACAATCGATTTTAGATCCGCGGTTGGCCATGCCCGAAGAATGGTCTGGCTCGGGTTTTTTTATACGTCTAAACAATGAAACGGGGTATATCTTAACAAATTGTCATGTGGCTAGAAATGCCAGTCATATTCAAATTCAATCGATTTTGACAAGCGATGAGCTGTTCAACCTAGATATCGTCGGCTTGGTTGAAGGGATGGAGCCCGATGTGGCTTTATTGAAATTTGCGGCTGGCGAAAAAAAAAGATTTATAAAGCTTTCTTCGGAAAAGAAAATTCCGTTTTTAAAATTTGGCGATTCAAAAAAGATTTCTCGCAGTGAAGAAATTAGAGCGATTGGTTATCCTTTAGGGATGAACGAACCTAATATTTCGGGGGGACAGATTTCAAATTTTATTTCAGGTTCAGATGAATTCACAGAAAGATTAGTCACGAATGCTTCGATTAATCCTGGTAATAGCGGTGGGCCCGCTATTATAGAAGGTGGAAAAGTTGTGGGTATTAATACAGCCATCATGGTTGGTGCCAATAGTATTGGTTTTATTACACCAATTCATCTTATACAAAAAGTTTTAACAAATTTAGAAACGCATCATCGAACGGGTATTTGCCGACTTGCGGCCACTGTTCAAAAAAATTCTGCGGCGAATGCTCAGCTTTTAAAAATGAAAATTGCAGATGGACTGATCATTCGCAAAGTATTTCGTAAAGGTTTGGCTGCCGCAATTGGCCTTCTTTCGAAGGACGTTATTTTGGCAATTAATGGCTATAAAATTGATCGACATGGCAATGTTCGTGGCGAAAAAATATCTCGAAAAAGAAATATTTATGATATTCTTTACGAGATTCCCCTAGGGCAATTGGTTCGACTTTCAGTTTTTAGAAACGGACAAAAAATTGAATTAAAATCAAAAGCGATTCATTGGTGCGGGGAAGGTTTTCCAAGTCAACCCATTTTAAATGAGCGAATGTTCATCTGCGTAGGCGGGCTGGTCATTCAAGAGGTCTGCAGTGAAATTGCAGATGCCCTTGAATCTATGCAATACGATAATGAACTTGTTTATCAAGAATTTACTGCGCGCAAATCAAATTTAATTGTCACTCATATAGTTGATGATAGTCCGGCCATGGATTTAGATTTAAATTTAGGTGATTTTGTTCATCGGGTTCAAGGCAGTTATACCAAAAATTTGGCTAGTCTTAAGGCGAAAATTGAAAGGGCACTTCAGAATAAGTCGAACACGTTTAGGATTGATTTTTCATCGGGCGCAATAGCAAGATTTTCAAAAGAAAATATAAACTTA
>JAYVKY010000436.1:0-6440 GCA_043767965.1 Pseudobdellovibrionaceae bacterium | reverse complement strand
TTATTGTCTTCGATATTCGTTTTTTCTAAATCGACAATACTGATGTCGTCACCTTTGGCATATGTATCCAAAGAAAAACAACCGGCTAAAATTAAGTTTATAAGTAATATTTTTTTCATGTCTTATAAACACTAAGCAACATTCTGATTGTTTAGACAACTAAAAAACAGAATTTACGGCTTAGGTCTGTGCTGAAATTACTTTAAAACTATTCTTCGTCGTGCTCTTCCGTGTGTGACGTCGAAGTTAAATCTTCTTTTGAAAGCTCGGCTAAAATTTCTTTAACCACTTCGCCTTTAATTGGATTCGCTTTTAAATAGTCTTTGATTTTTGCTGGGTCTGGCCCCAAAAGAGCAAACATATTTTTACCCTCAGTCTTTGGTGGCGATTCGACAAGGCAAAGATCTTTTACAAAATCAATAGCTTTTTTGATAACTTCTAGGCCCATCTCTTGATGTGACATTTCCCGGCCCATAAAACGTAGATTTATTTTTACTTTGTCCCCGTCCAATAAAAATCGTCTCGCATGCTTCATCTTAGTTTCGAAATCATGCAGGTCTGTACGTGGACGCATTTGAATTTCTTTGATCACAACGATGACTTGTTTTTTCCTGGAAGCGGCAGCCTTTTTTTTGTTTTCATATTTATATTTACCGTAATCCATCACTTTACATGTTGGCGGGCTGGCCGTCGGCACAATTTCAATCAAATCCAAACCACGGTCTTCGGCTATGCGAATTCCCTCAGGCACTGTCATCACACCTAACATTTCACCGTCTTCACCGATGACTCGAATTTGTTGTGCGCGAATATCACGATTGACACGAAGTCCACCGTCACCGCGTTTTTTGTCTCGATCAAATTTATTGTTGTTAGGACCTTTGAATGGGGGTCTTGATACGAATTGATTAATGGCCTGCCTCCTGTGGTAGGTTGTTTTTGCTGTCTTTTTTTAAGTCGTGATCCGCAGACAAATGCCTGTGGTCTCTGTTTGAAATGACAATTTTACAAGCCTCAGCCCATAAAATATTACTATATATAACACCGTTACTTAGCCTGATCGATACCGTACCGGCCTCGGCTTCTTTGTCGCCAACGATAAACATATAAGGAATTTTTTTAAGTTGTGCTTCGCGAATTTTAAAGTTCAGTTTTTCATTACGCCTGTCAAATTCCGAGCGGATAAAATTGTCTTTAAAATGGGTTTCAATTTTTTCACAAAATGGATTCACCCGGTCAGTCACATTCAACAACACAACCTGTGTTGGCGACATCCACACTGGCAAATGTCCCGCCGTGTGTTCAAGATAAACTCCGATGAATCGCTCAAGCGAACCCAACACCGCACGATGAAGCATCAGTGGCGTATGTTCAGCGTTATCTTCGCCTGTGTACTTTAAATTAAAATTTTGCGGCAGGTTTGGATCACACTGAATCGTCCCCAATTGCCATGGGCGCTTCAGGGCATCCACAAACATGATATCTAATTTGGGACCGTAAAATGCACCATCACCAGGGTTGATTTCAAAAGGAATATTTAAAATTTTCAAAGCTTGTTCCAAAGCGCCTTCGGCTTTGTCCCAGTCCTCTTCGGTACCGATGCGATTTTCTGGTCTTGTTGATAAAAAAACTTTAAATTCATTCATTCCCAATTTTTGATACACTTCATTCAGCATTTGAACAAAGCCTTTAATTTCATTTTGCAATTGGTCTTTCGTGCAAAAAATATGACCATCGTCTTGGCAAAAAGTACGAACTCGAGTTAATCCCGACAGCGCGCCTGAAATTTCATATCTATGCAGCCTTCCAAAGTCAGCCATACGGTATGGCAAATCTCTGTAGGAGTATTTTTCAGAAGCAAATAACAAACAATGACTGGGACAGTTCATTGGCTTTGTACCAAAGTCACGCTCATCGACTTTGGTGAAAAACATATTGTCTTTATAATTTGCTAAATGCCCTGAAGTTTTAAATAATTCGGTATCAAAAATTTGTGGAGTGATAACTTCGTTATAGCCATATTTGAAATACAATTCGCGCAAATATTTTTGCAGCTCATTATAAACAATCGCACCCCGACCTGTAAAAAACGGAGACCCCGGTGCCCACGGATGAAATGTAAACATTCCTAATTCTTTACCCAGTTTTCTATGATCGCGTTTTTTGGCTTCTTCGATATTTTTTAAATACTCATCGAGTTCTTTTTTATCCAGAAATGCAGTGCCGTAAACACGCTGAAGCATCGGATTTGATTGATCGGCTTTCCAGTAGGCACCCGCCACAGACATTAATTTAAATGCTTTGATTTGCCCTGTACTTTGCACGTGTGGACCACGACACAAATCAAACCAATTGCCTTGGTGATAAATACCCACAACCGTTTCGCCCTTTGCGGCTAAATCTTGAATCAATTCGACTTTGAAACGTTCTTTTAAATTTGTGAATGTATCGATGGCTTTTTGAATGGGCCAATTTTCACGAATCAATGGCAGATCTTTTTTTTGCAGATCCTCCATTTTTTTTTCAATCTTTTCGAAGTGTTCTTCGGTAAAGTTAAAGTTTGAATCAAAGTCATAATAAAATCCATTTTCAACCACAGGGCCGATTGTGACTTTGACTTCAGGCCAAATTTCTTGAATCGCTTGCGCCATTAAATGCGCACAAGAATGCCGTATAATATTTAATGCTTCGGGTGATTTTGTCGTGATAATTTGAATTTTTGTACCGTCTTTAAGCGGTGTGCGCAGATCAATGACTTCGGTCTGACCGTTGATTTTGACGCCTAAAGTATCTTTGGCCAAGCGTGCGCCAATGGCATTTGCAACTTCTAATGTTGAAGGTTCATGATCAAAAGATTTAACTGAATTGTCAGGTAGGATTATATTTATATTCATTTGTTTTATTTTCTTAAAAATTTAGGCATTAAAATTGAGTTGAGAGAGAAATAAACAACATTAAAAGGTTGTCGAAAGGGTGGTCAGGATTTGAACTAAAGTAGATAACTTCATTAAACCTATAATGACAAAAAAAAGGGCTTTTTACAAGCCCTTTTAAACTGAAGTTTTAAATCTAATGCTTAATAAGTAACGTGATGGCTTATAGCCTCATGTAACCGTGGATCTTTGAAAGCCACCAAACTGTTCTTAGTCATAAATCTTAAAACCATCGCAAGAAATAGCCCTGCAAAACCCGCAAATATTGAAAACTCGTATAAACCAAATAATGGCGTACCTTCGTTAAAATTTGGGTACACAAGCCAGTAAATATCGATGTACTGCATAATTAGAACTAAAATAGATACTGAAACTAAAACCGAATCATTGCGTTTAGCTTCGCGTGGCAACAATGTCAAAAATGGAACAATAAATCTGAAAATCAGCAGGCCAAATGAAATCACAAGCCAGCCACTGTGCGAGCGCATTAAATAAAATTCAGTCTCTTCAGGAATGTTAGCATACCAAATTAACATGAACTGAGAAAATGCAATGTAAGCCCAAAATACTGTAAAACCCTTTAAAAATTTTCCGATATCATGTTGATGTTCAACGGTGATATACCCCGATACCCATTTTGAATCTTTCAACCAAACAATCATAATTGCCATTAAGGCAAAAAATGACTGAATCATTCCAGAAAACATATAAATACCAAAAATTGTTGAATACCAACTTGGCAATAATGACATTAATAAATCAATTGAAAATATCGAAAAGAAAATTGCAAAAAAAGCAATGAATCCCACAGATCTTGGTAAATTTTTTAAAGTTAATTTTGAATCGCCAGAAATATCTTGTTTTAAAGAATTTCCGACAATTAAATTTTTAAATACCAAACAACCTGCACAAAAAATTAATATTCGAGCAATCACAAAGCCTTGTGACAAATAAATCAATTTACCACCCGTCAATCTGTGCGCTTGTTCAGGATCAGCCCAAGGGTATAAATATTTAAACCCTAAAATTAAAATAATACCCGTCACAAGCATTACAGAAAAATAACTTGTAAAACTTTCTGCAATACGGCGGATAGATGTGCTCCACCCTGCATTTGTCACATAATTGAATGCGATAAAAAACATCGCACCCAAGGCCAGGCACGCAAAGTAAAAAAATGCGACTAAATAGGATGTCCAAACTCGCTCTGGATTATTCATAAGGCCTAGAGCCATTCCCAATAGACCTAGAAAAATACATACATAGGCTGTAAACTGAAGTGATTTAGGAGCTACGAATTTTGAAAGTTTTAAATCAACGTGATAATTTGATGACATAGTTATTTACCCGTCCCTTTACCTTGAAGATGACGAACATATTGTACAACTTGCCATCTGTATTTTTGTGGAATGTGCGCTGCATACGGGCCCATCACTCCCTGACCCATTGTGATGACATGGTAAATCTGACCATCCGTCCAAGATTTAATTTTATCTGATGTGATCGGCGGTGGTTTTAGGGCCATTTTTTGGCCGATCGAATTTTTCTCTCCACCTTCACCATTTGCTCCGTGGCAAACTGAACAGTGAATCGTATAATATTTAATTCCAGTTTTTAAAGTGTCTTCTGAAAAATCCCCTGCGATTGGATTTTTATTTGCTACTGATCCCGCAATATCTGTTGCGTATTTATAGGGTTCAAAACCCACGGGTTGCGTACCCTCTGGTGGAATTCGCATGGCGCCATCGTTGGGACCACCCTTGTCGTATTCTTGTGGCTTCAAAGCAGGTGATTCCATCATGTCTTGGATTAATTCAACATTTGGCTTCGAAGTATCACTGCATGCTGATAACAAAAGAAATAATATAAAAACTATATTTGTTTTTTTCATTTTAGTACTCCGCCATTTTCTTCACTTCAACGGCACCCAATTCTGTTAGCATTTTTTGAACGCTCTCGGAATTATAGCCCACATCATTTTCAGGAATAAAAATTGCGAATTTATGACAAGTTAAATCTTTGTCAATGACTGGCACATCACCCTTTGGCATTCCACAAAAATAAAAGAAAGCGCCAACAGATGACAGCGCCGCAAATAAAACTGTTAATTCAAAAATAATTGGAATAAAGGCCGGTAACGAAAACATTGGTTTTCCTCCGACATTAATCGCCCAATCAACCACCGAAGTATAGTATGTTAAACCCAATCCGGCCAGTAAACCAATCACGCCCGCCACAAATGTGACATAAGGAATTGCAGAACGTTTGATTCCGCAAGCTTCTTCCATGGCATGAATCGGATACGGCGAAATTGCATCAAATTTTGTAAAACCAGATTCACGAACTTTTCTGGCTGCCGCAACAACTTTATTTTCGTCTAAAAATATTCCGGCGATTCCGCCAATAGTTCTTTTTTTAGCCATGAGTGAGTCCCTTCTTAGAGTGCTCATCATCACGACCCACACCCAACACAGGTTTCATTTCGGCAATTGAAATTGCCGGAAGCACCCGCAAATAAAGTAAAAAAATTGTAAAAAACATTCCGAATGATCCCACCAAAATGGCCGTATCATACATCGACCATGCATACTGGCCCCAATTTGACGGCAAGAAATCCCGATGCAGTGATGTCACCGTAATCACGAAACGCTCAAACCACATACCGATATTTACAAAAATTGAAACTACGAACATCACTGGAATTGATCTGCGAATTTTTTTGAACCAAAAAATTTGAGGCGCACACACGTTACAAAAAATCATAATCCAATATGACCAAGCATACGGCCCCAGTGCACGGTTCATGAAAACGTAACGTTCATAATCATTTCCTGAATACCAAGCAATTAAAAATTCCATACCATAAGCATAACCAACCATCAGACCCGTCATCATGATGATTTTATTCATGACTTCCATGTGATCTAAAGTGATGTAGTCTTTGAATTGTGGAAATCCGATACGAACCAAAGTCATCAATGTGATCACCATCGCGAAACCAGAAAAAATGGCCCCAGCCACAAAATACGGTGGAAAAATTGTTGTATGCCAGCCAGGTAATCCCGAAACAGCAAAGTCAAACGATACGATCGTGTGAACTGACAAAACCAGCGGCGTTGAAAGACCTGCCAGAACCAAATAAATCATTTCAAAATGTGACCAATTTTTTGCTGTCCCACGCCATCCCAAAGACAAAGCACCATATATTTTTTTGCGCCAAATGTTTTTCGCACGGTCTTTGACAGTTGCAAGATCAGGAATTAATCCAACGAACCAAAACACACTGGATACTGTCGCGTACGTTGAAATCGCAAACACGTCCCATAATAATGGCGATCTAAAGTTCACCCAAAGTGGACCACGCTGATTTGGATACGGAAATAACCAGAAATCAAGCCACGGACGACCCGTATGAATCAACGGAAATATTCCGGCTGTCATAACTGCAAAAACCGTCATGGCCTCGGCAGTACGGGCTACTGAGGTTCTCCATTTTTGGCGGAACAA
>JAYVKY010000435.1:0-2140 GCA_043767965.1 Pseudobdellovibrionaceae bacterium | reverse complement strand
ATTTTTATGAATAATACCAAGTCCGCCATTTTGCGCCATGATGCGTGCGATACGGTGTTCGGTAACAGTGTCCATCGCCGCAGAAATAATCGGTGAATTTAAATACAGATCTTTGGCAAAAAAAGTTTTTGGGATCACATCGGTTGGAACAATTTCTGAATATTGCGGGATCAATAAAATATCATCAAAGGTCAGTGCCAATTCATAAGGGGGGCTGAAGGGATTATTTGACATTTTAAGCCTTTCGAAAATATTTATTTCTAGGCTTATAGTACTATGAATTATACCAAGATTTATACAGAATATAGTTGTCGGCGGACTGTTCCAAAAATTTTATTTCGTCCTCATTGAGTCGGCGTTTAAATATGGCAGGCCTGCCAACAATAAGGCTGTAAGGTTCAAATTTTTTACCTTCCGTGACTAAGCTGCCTGCACCAACAACGCAATGATCAGGCATTACGGCACCGTCCATAATAATTGAGCCCATTCCTACTAAAGTGCTATTGCCTATTTCGCAGCCATGCAAAATGACATTGTGACCTATAGTTACACGATTTCCAACACGACACGCAAATTTTGCAAAGGTTCCATGTAAAACAGAACCATCTTGAATGTTGCTTTCAGAGCCAATGGTAATCGGCATAACGTCACCCCGCAAAGTGGTATTATACCAAATTGAGGATCCTTCATGGATTGTGACATCACCAATAATTTTTGCGCCATCGGCAATAAAAACATCTTTCGAAATTTTCGCAGACAATCCTCGTGCCGAAATAAAATTTTCTTTTAATGACATAAATTGTTTTTACCTGAAAATTCTGGACGTGCCAGTAGTGATTTTGAAAGTTCCGCAACTTCAACTGTCATCGTTTTTGATTTTTGAATAAAATCTTTTGTCGCAAAAATAGGAATTTTTAAATAAATACACAGACTCATGGCCTCGTCAGCTTTTAATTTCAAACTTTGATATTTCAAATGTCCCGTCATATAGACGCGAACATATTGATGCAGGCCTTTAATCTCGATAAAAACACAGCGATCGATTTTGATATCAAGGCTATTTAATAATAATTCTGAAAACTTATGTGGTGCGGCCTGTGCTTGCGTTGATGAAGATTGTGTTAGGGTCATTCCCGCTTCGATTTGTGAAATGCCAACTGGTAATGTGTAAAGACCACTCTCATCTTTTAAGATTAAAAACGGTCTTGCGGTGTCGTTCGATAAAGACAATCCATAAGGTTTTAATTCAATCAAATCCTTTTCTTCGAAATCAACACGTTCATCTTGCGGCCGCGAGAATAAAAAATCAGGGCTGATGATATTTAAATATTTAGATTCGGAATCGTTTACTGACATAACTCTCCTCTAAACACGCTCGGAAATGCTTGGGTAATGCGAACAGGTACGGTTTTTCCGATCAACTCAGGTGAACCCATAAAATAAACCAGTTTGTTTTGTGTACTGCGTCCCTGTGCTTTACCTTGTTCGTTAATAGTTTCAACCAGCACTTGTAAAGTTTGATCTTGATATTTTTTAACTAATTCAAAAGCCATTTTTTCATGAACTTCAAACAAATGATTTAGCCTTTTGTTTTTAATGTGCTCTGGAACTTGATCCGTAAATTGTGCCGCTTTCGTAAATGGACGCGGTGAATACATAAAAGCAAAAATTGTTTCAAATTGTACTTCTTGCACTAAATCTAAAGTTTTTTGAAAATCTGCTTCTGTCTCGCCAGGGAATCCGACGATGATATCTGTCGACAAGACCAAATTAGGAATATATTTTTTCATCAAAGCAATTTTCTCTAAATACGTTTCGCGCGTATATCCACGATTCATTCTTTCTAAAATTTCTGAACTGCCTGACTGAAATGGTAAATGTACATATTCACAAATTTTATCTTGGTGATCGGCCATAACATGCATTAATTTTTCATTAAAATCTTTGGGGTGTGATGTTGTGTAACGAATTCGTTCGATATCAGTATCCGTTGCAACTTTTTTTAATAAATCTGCGAAGTCATATTCGCCGCCAGCACCGTTATCAGTGTGATATGAATTTACATTCTGACCCAATAAAGTGACTTCTTTGACCCCACGTTGAGTCAGTGTTCGAACGTCCATGACAACATGCGAAAGTG
>JAYVKY010000434.1:0-2252 GCA_043767965.1 Pseudobdellovibrionaceae bacterium | reverse complement strand
CTACGCCTTCAGGCTTTTCCCGAAATGATCAGACATCACTACGTTAATTGTAGTGCTTGCCATGTCAATAATTCCGGAGGTGGCCTTTTGAACGCCTATGGGCGTACTATTTCTTACGAGGTGTTAAGCACATGGGGTACAGAAAAAGAAGCCCGTGCTTTTTATGCTATTAATCCCGAGGCTGTAAGCAATTGGTTAAATCTTGGTGGGGATGTAAGAGATTTGCAGTTGCAACAGGATAATGAAAAATTCAAAGCTGGTCGAAATATCTGGATGGAAGCTAATTTACAAGCGGCAGTTACTTTACAAAAATTGACTGTTTTTGGAAGTGTTGGGCAAATCCATCAAGCAAACCAAAGTTTGGAAATGAAGTTAACGAAGTATTACTTTTCTTATCAGTATTCAGATGAATTATCTTTTAGAGTAGGTCGCTACATACCGGTGTATGGTCTAAACATTCCACAGCATAATTATTTTATCAGAAGAAATTTAAGTTTTGGGCCGGGGAGCGAGCGTGACGCCGTAGATCTGCAATACAATGGTGAAAACTATAATTTAGTTTTGGGTGTATCAAAGTCACTTTTAGAATCGTCAGTACGAGATAAAGAACAGGCTATAAATATTCAGTTGCAGAAAAATATAAATGATCAACACAAGGTCGGATTGAACTATTGGTATGGTGAGGCGCTCAATTATAAAAATATTGTTTTAGGAATGCAGAGCGTTATGGGCTGGACTGAACATTTTTATACATTAGCGGAGTTTGATCACCAGTGGAAAAAAGATAATTATGATGTCGAAGAAAAATCAATTAACGAGCTGGTGAAATTAGGTTACGAATTTGAAAAGGGTATTCATTTGCAATTAGTTCAGGAGTGGTCAAATAGCATTAGTGATGACGTTTCAAATTACGGAATCGGTTTAACTTGGTACCCGCGCCCTCATTTTGAAATCGAGACTTTATATTCAAAAAAAATGAGTGCCGCCTCAACTACTGGAGTAGAAGATTACGCTTACTTTATGACACATTTCTATTTTTGAGGCGGTCTACTATCGAACCAATCTTTGGATGGTGTAACAATTGGCGTAGCAGGGCTGCCCTATATCGAACGTGGTTTGTTCAAAATCAGCGAATAAACTTTAATTATATTCATAGGTTACTGGTAGCTTAAAATTGCGGTAACAATTTATTTTGTTACCAACGGGATTGTTACCGTTTTAGTTTTGTTACCGTGGAAGTGCGGAAATCGGCGCGGAAACTGAGTTGTGGACGTATTCCGAAAGTGACTTCAACGATTGGAAAGATGAGTTCAGCTCAATTCTTGAAATAGCCCTAAAAACAGGTAGAGAAATCGATCTGCCTGATTTGGGCAGGAATCAGCTGCGGTTTGGCAAGATATAATGTAAATCCGTACAGTTTCCGAGTAGTTACGAAAGCAAAAAGTCGTGCTATTTATTCAAATAATTAAGAGGTTTTTTATGAATAAAACAGTCAAAATTGGAAAAAAAGGCGGAGCCAAACGAATTGCAAATGAGCTCACTAAAATTCGTAAGACCCCTATATCAAAAGAGGTTTTCGAGATCGTTGAGAACGCTAACAATAATAAACAGACTGATAAAAAATCAGCGAAGCCAGCTACTGATCTTGGTGTCTAAGTGTCGCAGGTTTTAGGCTAGCAAGAATTATCTACTTGAAATAGTGTCAACAATACCGTACAGTTGGTGCATGGGATAAAAAATGGACAGTTTAAAGTTTCAGGTTTTAAAAACGCAAGAATTTAACGTGTGGCTGTTTTCCCAATCAGATGTGGTGCAAAGCTTAATCTTACCCATATCAGAAGTTAGGACCCAATAATTCCGTATAAAGCCTACAGTTTCAACGACTTAATTGAGATTCCGCTAGCACCCAACGGGTGAAGGTTAAAATATTTTATTTTCTTTCTGCTGTAAGTTTACTAAGCTCTAAAAATGCGCAAAGAATTCACACCAAAGATTTTAAAACTGGATATTACTCCAACTAAATTAACTTCCTCCGCAGGTCTGGGCACATTGATTGAGGCCTTTGACGTGTCACCATTAAGCAAAGAATTTAAAAAAGCCCTGCCAGACCGAAGCAGCAATCGTTCGCAAGGGTCATATCGATTGGGCCTAATTCAACTCGCAAGCTTTGTTCGCGGCCATGACTGCCTCGATGACTTAATCGAGTTCCGCCATGACGAGACCTTATTTGAAATCATGCAAGGTGAAACTAT
>JAYVKY010000433.1:0-3880 GCA_043767965.1 Pseudobdellovibrionaceae bacterium | reverse complement strand
GGTAAAAAAACCAGACGTTATTCGTTGATATTATATATTATCATGGGCTGGTTGATCGTTATAGCTATCAACCCACTGATTGCTTCACTGAGCAGTGATGGTATGTGGTGGTTATCTGCAGGTGGTTTTTCATATACATTTGGCGTGATTTTTTTCTTACTCGATGAAAAATACAGACACTTTCACGGGATCTGGCATATTTTTGTAATGGCCGGCAGCTTTTGTCAGTTTATTTGCCTATATAATTATGTAGCCTAATTATGTGGCCTAAGCAGATGGCCTAGAATTCAAATGTGGCAACGACAGGGCAATGATCTGAGCCCAGTTGATCCATCAAAACTTCGCAAGATTTTAAATTTTTAATCAAATTTTTTGTTATGCAGATGTAATCAATACGCCAGCCATTATTTTTAAGCCGTGCCTGGTCTTTGTATGACCACCATGAATATACATTTTTATCTTCAAAATGAAAATGTCGGTAGCAGTCAATAAAACCTAAATTCAAGAAATCAGTCATCCATTTTCGCTCTTCTGGTAAAAAACCTGATTCGGTTGATAAGCCATTCGGCGCATAAACATCATATTCAAGATGTGCAATATTATAATCGCCAACAACGATAATTTCGCGCCCGCGTTTGATTTCAAATTCTAAATGACTGTACAAATCTTTTAAAAAATTTTTCTTAAACTGATGTCTTTCAAGGCCCGATGCTCCGTTTGGAAAATAAATATTATATAGATCAAAATTTTGAAATTGCGACCAAACAATGCGCCCCTCTGAATCGTAATCCGGCTTATCAATACCCCTAAACACGTCAAGTGGTTTCGAGTTTGAAAATGTGGCCACCCCAGAATAGCCTTTCTTAATCGCCGAGGCCCAAAAATAATTTTTATAGCCCAAGCTTTGAATTTGCGGCTCAGTTTGTTCGATGTGCGCCTTGGTTTCCTGCAAACATAAAATATCTGGCTTTTCAGATTCAATAAACAGAGGCAAATTTTTATCATAACAGGCCCTGATACCATTCACGTTCCAAGTTATAAGTTTTATTGTTTTACTGTTCGACATTTCTATGGCAACAATAAAGTCACATGAATCTGAAATCAAGTTTTGTTCTATTTTTAAATAAAAAATATCCCGATCTAAGTTTAAATCAGCTGAATTCAATGATCTCTGACCAATTGTTGTCCCCGTTCTCGGTCACGTTAACTAAGAATACCTTCGATCAGCTGCAAACTGAAATTCAAAGCTATCAAAAACTGCGCCAGTGGTCTGAATCAAGTTTGCAAACACAGTTCGAAAACAAAAATTTACGAAAACCTAAAAACTCGGCTGTTTGTACAAGTTACGATTTTCACATCAATGATCAAGGACAGCCCAAACTAATCGAAATCAATACTAACGCTGCATTCTTAGCATTAGGCCTAGAACTTTATGAATTTTTAAAATACAAACCTAATACAGACTTTTCAGAACCTGATTTAATACAAATGTTTAAAAAGGAAATCGATCTTTGTGGTGCAGTTAAAAATGTAATCTTTATTCTAGATGAAAAACCCAGTGAACAACGCCTGTATGTTGAATTTTTAATATATCAGCAAATTTTAAAAAAGTGCAATATCACTGCAAAAATTATCGATCTGAATGACATCGAAACTGCCACCGCTAATAGTTTTATCTATAATAGATACACCGATTTTTATCTCGAGGAAGAAAAATCGAAAGTATTAAAAAATTTATTCAATGAATCCAAGATTCATCTGTCACCGCACCCTTATGAATATTTTCTATTGGCCGATAAACAGCGCATGTACGACTGGAATTTGCAAACAGATACCCCAAAACCTGAAAGCCTTTTGAAAATTTACGATCTGGGGCTTGAAGATAAACATTTTATTTGGTCGGAAAGAAAAAAATTATTTTTTAAACCAAAAACTTCTTTTGGCAGCAAGCAGGCCTATAAGGGCGCAAATGTCAGTCGCAAAACGTTTGATGAACTGTGTAATTCTCAATTTATCGCACAAGAATATGTGATGCCTTCAGAAATTGATGTCGTTATTGAAAATATCCCGCAGAAATTAAAATATGATTTGCGCTGTTATGCCTATGACGGTCGGCTGCAATTAATCATTGCCAGACTTTATCAGGGCCAGACAACTAACTTAAGAACCCCGGGTGGCGGCTTCGCGATTGTAAAAGTACCGTAATATCAAAGATCTTTAATTAAAATCATTCGGGTTAAATAAATTCGCTAAACCCGAAGTCACTGCAGAGCAAGAAAGCACCTGCAATGCGTGATCTAAAAATATATCTTTAGTTTTAGTGATAGAATCCATTTTGACACATTGACCCAGTGGCAATGAGAGTGCCGATTTCATCGAAGCTTTCAAATTATAAACATCAGGCTTAATGGGGTTCATGTAATTTAAACTTTCGCTGGTAATTTCGTTATCATCATTTAATTCAATATCTGGTGTTACACCAAAAAACTGCGTCGACGCACCACTGGGCAACAAATAAAAACCTTTAGTCTTAAATAACCCAATATTTTTTTTGTTAGACCATTTTTCAATTTCTTGAAAAGTACCTTTACCAAAAGTCCGTTCACCCATAATGATACCACGGTGATACTCTTGAAATGCGCCAGCAATCAATTCTGCGGCACTGGCGGAAGAATTAGAAGTCAATATAACCACGGGCCCTGAATAGACCTGATCTTCAGTCGTTAGGGCCACTTCAATTTCTTTTGTGATATCAAAATATTTAACAGAATAAATTTTACGATTTGCACCTAAAAATAATCCCGCAAAACATGCCGCTTCTGATAATTGGCCACCTGGATTATCACGTAAATCTAAAACCATACCAGAAATATTTTGTGCAGCCATTTTTAAAATATCAGATTTAACTTCAGCACACGTGTTTTTTGAAAACTTCGAAACTTGTATCAGCCCTGTATTTCTAGGGCCATCGATAACCTCAGAATAAACCTGATTTAAGACCCTGTATGAACGTTGTAAATTTTTAACATACTTTAGGCCCTCGCGCTCAATGACAAAACTAAAAGATTTTAAATTTCGATCCTTTAATACTTGTGACAATTCAGACAAATTTAAACCTGCAATTGATTTTCCATTTAGGGATAAAATACGGTCCATGGGCTTCAAACCAGCATTAAAAGCATCTGAATTTTTAAAAACTTTTCGAATAATTGTATGCCCATTTTTTTTATCAAATGATAACCCCATAAAATAGGGCGATCTGTCGCTATTCGCAGTTACTTCATTAAAATAATCTGTGGGCAAAATATATGTATGTGGATCACGATATACTGACATAAAACCATTAATACCCAAGGCATATAAATATTTTTCAGGTATTGATTTATTTGTCGCAAACATTGCAGATAATATTTTTTCAAAGTGAAATGTTTGATTTAATTTTTCAGAGTAAATTTTGATGAACGGAGTCAGGTTTTCTTTTTCATTATAATTATCTAAATTTTGCGAACTGATTTCTAAATTCAGTATATCTCCGGAATAGCTTAATCGCTGATTTAATTTTTGTAGGCCACTCATCACTGAATTGATACAGGCCAAAAAATATTTTTCTGAGGCGTGACAATTTTTATCATTCACAAGTTTCAATAAATCAGATTTTTGAATTTCCGATCTATCCCAGTACTCTTCGATTTTATTGATTTGAAATTTTTGAATAGACGTTGACGCTTGAAGCCCCGCCGAGATCCCACCAATCCCAGCGAAGACTAAGCCAAATAAAAAACCCATGGCAATTGTAACTAGAACTCCCCATGACCTCATCTTTTCACATCTGTTATGAATTTTTTTTCAGATTCAAACAGCTCCCGGTGACATAATAGAG
>JAYVKY010000432.1:0-4929 GCA_043767965.1 Pseudobdellovibrionaceae bacterium | reverse complement strand
TCTTAATCGTGTCGAATCCACCCATCACTGGCATTTGCAGATCGAGTAAAATTAAATCAAATTTTTCTGACAAAGCTGCTTCGACACATTCTTGGCCGTTGTTGACAATTTTTAAATCGACACCGGTCGATTTTAAAAAATGAGTAATAATAAATTGATTATCGAAACTGTCCTCGGCCAATAATAATCGTAAGTGTCTAAAATCATAATTTTCATCTTTTACTGCCGCATTAGTTACTAAGTCATTGGCTTCATATTTTTTTAAAGTACTGCTTAAGGGTAAGCCAGTATCTATTGTAATCGTAAAAGTACTTCCATACTTAAGGCTTGTTTTGTTTAATACAACATCACCACCTAAAGCATTGGCCAATTTTTTAGATAATATTAAACCCAGGCCAGAACCACCAAATTTTCGCGTCGTTGATGCATCGGCCTGACTAAATGGTGCAAATAATTTTTCAGCTTGATCCATAGTCATACCAACACCAGTATCTTGAACAATAAATGCTAATTTAGATTTTTTAGAATTAGCTTCTTTTTGCATACATATTTTAACGGTCACTTCGCCGTATTTTGTAAATTTAATAGCATTACCAATAATATTTAATAAAATTTGACGTAACCGAAGCGGATCCGTCTTAACCGTAGCAGGTAAAACACCTTCAGTTGCTACTGTTAATTTAATACCTTTTTCTGTGGCCTTTAAATTTAATAATGATTCAATGTCTTTGATAATTTCATCAAATGACATGCTGACTTTCTCGATTTCTAGTTTGCCTGCCTCTACTTTAGATAAATCTAAAATGTCGTTGATAACATTTGATAACAACTGGCCATTTCTTTTAATTGATCCTATGATATCTTTTTTTTGCGCATCAGATATTTCATTATTTAACATAATTTCAGAAAAACCTAATACCACACCAAGTGGTGTTCGTATTTCATGGCTCATGTTCGCAAGAAATGCACTTTTCGTGTCGTTAGCCACTTCCGCCAATTTTTTTGCTTTTTTGAGTTCTACTTCAATTTCTTTATATTTTTTAATGTCATGAGCAACAAGAATAAATCCGACAACTTCTTTTAAATCATTAAACTCAGGAACCAAAGAAAAGTGATGCATAATATTCAATGGGTACTGTTGATAATCAATATCGATGTTTGCGATTTGGCCGCTTAGAACTTTTTGAATTCCTTGCGTGAATAATACATATAAATTACTTTCACAAACTGCAGCCATAGTTTTATCGATAATTTCGGATCTTTCTTTGTTCATTAATTGGCAAAATGATTCATTCACAAATAAGAATTTTTCATTTACGTCAATCTGACAAACCGAAACTGGTAATGCATTTGTGATTTGCTGCAGTTGTGATTCTCGCCATTGAATTTCTTTTGTTCGAAATTCAATGCGACTTTCAAGATCAAAATTGTTTTGTTTCAATTCATTTTGATATTGTATTTTCTCGGTAACATTTTTAATTATCTGAGTAAAACCCGAAACCTTATTACTTTCATCATAGGCTGCATTCAAAGTCATATTGGCCCAAAATTCAGAACCATCCATTTTACGACATAAATGTTCTATTTCTGAACGCCCTGTATTTTTTGCTATCAGTAATTCATTGTTAGAAAAAATATAATTAGCGGTCTCTTTCGCATAAAAAATCGAAAAATGTTGGCCAATAATTTCTTCAGCGTTATAACCTAAAATATGTTGTGCACCCGAATTCCATGACAAAACACATCCCGTCAGATCTAAACTAAAAATCGCATAATCTTTAACAGCCTCAACTAATATTCGAAATTGATCGTTACTTTTTCGAAGTATGCTTTCATATTTCTTTTGATTGTCTGCAGAGTACTTTAAGCTTTCAGTCATTTTATTTAAAACTTGGCTAAGGTCGCCTATTTCATCATTATGTCGAATCGGAATTTGAACATCAAATTGTTCTTGACTGACTTGTATTGCTGCAGATTTTATAATTTGTATATGACGGACAACATACCTGCCAAATTTATAGACTAATAAAATTGTGATAAGATTTAACAATATAACAAGCGCTGATAAGGCTATGAATATATTACTCTCTAGCATATGCGATAAACCCAGCAGGTATCCTAAAAACTTTTTTTTATTAATCGTTAATAAGTTATCAATTCCATTAATTTCAATTAAAATCTGATCTATTTTTTTAGGATTATCGATTGAGTTTTTAATTTTGTCAGAAATTAAATTCAATTCAGAGACTAAGTTATCACTGACTTCCCAAGCTGTCAGCGCATTTATAATATAACTGAATTCATTGTAATAAGTTAAGAGGTGAATAATTCCATTGATTTCGTCATTCTTAAGTAGTCCTTGTCGAAATCCTTGCCGAATTTTTTCAAAATCTATATCTTTAACATTTTTGCTTAATTCTAATCTGGCCAGTTTATAGCCTTGAATAATTTTTATTTCTTGATCATATCTTGTTAGATATATTTGGTTTTTAAAATGAGCATATTGATATAATGATTGAACAGCATTTTTTTGGGCATTGCTCCAGATACTTTCGCCGTAAATTGAATTTCTGACAGAACCGAGCAGGCCTAAAGCATAAAACAACATAAAAATTTGGAATACGACTAAAAGTATTATTGTACTAATAACATAAACCAGTTTTGTTGAAATCGAAAAACTATTCCATTTTTTATTCATCTAAATTTCATAACTTTTTAACGAAAATAAAGTCAAAAGAAAACAATGATGTCTGGATATCTTCACATTTATTTTACGTCAAATTCACTCTGGATACCCCGTCGTCACTATAATAATATTGAATCGGCGAGACACTGTCTATTTCATTAATATAAACTTGTTTGGCCTGCATTTTTTTCTGCGTAAAAATTTCTAAGCTATCAGTTTATAAGTTTGCTACAACATTTTCCGTGTCAATTGGATCAGTAAAATGAAAAATATTATAAATATGAAGAAATTGTGATGAAATGAAATATTACAATTGATAATTATATTTCTAAGTTGCTTTTTTCGGCAAAAACCAAATCGGCCATAATGGACCTGGCCAATTCATTTGTCTTTTTATATTCATAGAATAGCGCACGTATTAATAAAGCTATGGGCCAGTTTTGTATATTTTTATTTTCAATAAATTGGCAAATTTTTGGCATTTTCACAGCACCTATATTGGCACTTGTTGATTTTAAGTTATGAGCCAAGAATTGAATGCCTTGAATATCATTTTTATTAATGTATTCATTTGAAATTTTCTGATATTCTTCACGTCTTAATAGAAACATATTTAAAATTTCTATGGCTACAGAAAAATTAGTCTCTGCAATTAATATTTTAAGCTTTTTATAGATATTCATCTTTTCTTGATGGTCATCACTTGCAAATTTAGATTCGAAAATTTGAAGCAACTCTGAATCCGAACAGTCTTTTGATATTTTTATGACTGAAAATATCACTTCAAAATCTTTGATTTGATCAGCCAATATTTTATCATCGAGAAGGTCTTCAGTAAGAACAGCGACGGCATCATAATCAAACTTCATCAATTTATTTATAATTGATTCGATTTTTGATACATAATAAATTTTAAACTGACGGCTATCACTAGATTCAATTTTTTTGTATTTATGTTGAATTTCATTTTTTAAAAAAACTATTTTTTTATGCTTCTTTAAATTCATAACCAATGCCGGATACAGTTTTTATCATTTTTTGATAGGGTTCTATTTTTTTTCGAATGGAAGAGATATGTCGATCAATACTTCGATCATCAATGTAGACGTCATGACCCCAAACGCTATCAAGAATTTGCTGCCTAGAAAACACCCGGTTGCTGTTTTGCGCAAGTTTCAATAAAATTTTAAATTCTATGGGTGTTACATCGATTTTTTTTTCATTTAGACTGTCCTCTAAATACAATCGGAATCCCGACAATTCAAAACGCATTGGTCTTTTTTTAAAATTTTCTGCGGTTTGTTTTTTCTTTTGTGATTTCATAATGCGCAGATCAACCCTGGCGGCCAGTTCTGATGGGTCAAAAGGCTTTACAATATAGTCATCGACTCCGATTGAAAAACCTAAAACTTTGTCAGAAGTTGAATTCTTAGCTGTTAAAAATATAATTGGTGTATTTTGATGCTGAGGGCTTAAGTGAATCTCTCGACATAAATCAAGTCCTGATCCATCAGGCAATAAAACATCTAATAATATCAGCTCATAGGTATTTGATTTTAATAAGTCACGAGCTCGACCGACTGTAGCTGCAAAATCTATCTTATACTTATAGCCCAAAGACATCTGAATAAGCATATGATACTCAGAAAGATCTTCAACCACCAAAATTGTATTTTCCATTTGTGTACCTACTTTGTTAAAAATGATTCGTTGCTATTCATAAACTAATTATCATTTTATTAATACAAAATACATACAATCTTACAGTTTATTTTTAACATTAGAAATCTGCACTGTATTGCTTTACAAGCTTTTTCGTGACGTCGAATGTTGATTTAAATGTCGAATCTTTTGACAGGTATGCAAATTGGTAAAGGCTTTCTGTTCTGGGGAATTGAATCTGATCCTGGCTGCTTGCAGAATATGTTATCACAGGTATTTTTGTACTTTTTGCACCCTTATTTATATTTGAATCCATTTTTTTCAATGTTTGTCGACCATTTAACGGATGCATATTCCAATCCATAATCACAAAATTATAGGCCTTGTTACTTGATGAAAAAATAGCTTCTTCACCGCTGACGACCTTATGTACCTCACAGCCAAGAACTTTAAAGCAGGTCTCGATCAGCTTTGTCGAAATCGGATCATCATCGACAATAAGTACATTTAATTTTTTACTGATTTCTGATTTGTTCGGTTGGTATTTTTTTTGCCATTGTTTAATCTGAACATAGAGTGAT
>JAYVKY010000431.1:0-3409 GCA_043767965.1 Pseudobdellovibrionaceae bacterium | reverse complement strand
GATTTCTAGCATGGAAAAAGCACAGTCTTTTTCAAGAATGGTTTATACTCAATTCAAAGAAAATAAGGCGGCGATCTTTGGGGCCTATATTATTATATTTTTTGTAATTATCGCAATTTTTGCTCCGTTCATTGGTTGGGCCTTAGGTGTCGATGCAAATACACAAAATGTTTTTAATCGTTACAAATCGCCGATGACAAGAATTATGGTTGGTCAAGACGTCAAAGAATCACAAATTCAAAATTTCATACAAGCAAATCCTGAGGATGCTGCGAGTATTCAAAATCAACTGTTAACGAAAAAATTAGTGACCCCACTGAGGCCTGAAGATGCACTTTATGATTGGGTCGTTCTTGAAAAATCAAAATCTTTAGCCACCTTGGCGCAAATCGAAACACCAAAGGCCCAAGAACTTAAAAATATGATCCAAGGCTTTGACAGCTTTCATGTCTTTGGAACAGACGAATTAGGACGCGATGTTTTAATGCGACTTGTGTACGGCGCGCGCGTTTCAATGGGTGTAGGTGTTCTTGCGACAATTGTTTCTGCATTGATAGGTTTAATTATTGGTTCGATGGCAGGCTATTATGGTGGTTTTATTGATACTGTTTTAATGCGTATTACAGATTCATTGATAGCTCTTCCTTTATTACCCGTATTAGTGGTCGTTGCAGCCATCGATTTACAAAAAATTTCATTTCTACATACGCTCGCAGAAGGCGGAAACGAATCCATTATTAAATTGGTATTTATCCTCTGTTTATTTTCATGGATGACAGTGGCTAGGCTTGTTCGCGGTAGCGTTTTAACATTGCGTGAACGTGAATTTATTTTGGCCTCTAAAACTTTGGGGGCAACTGACTTTACAATCATCTTGCGTCACATGTTTCCCAACGTTATTGCTCCACTTTTAGTATCAGTGACCTTAGGTGTTGGTAATGTGATTTTATTTGAAGCTGCTTTAAGTTTTTTAGGCCTTGGTATTCAACCTCCGATGCCCAGCTGGGGCAATATGCTTTTTAATGCGCAGGAATTGATTTATCAGGCACCATTTTTAGCAATTTTACCTGGTGTATTAATATTTTTAGTGGTCGTTAGCTTTAATTTTCTAGGCGATGGCCTGCAAGATGCGATTGATCCAAAATCTGTTAAACGATAAGACAACCTTGTAATTACAACACTGATTATACAGCTAAATCGCCTATAGCTGCCTATAGGCGGCATGAATCTTGGAATATACTCTGTCAATAGGAGTTTATTATGCCATATTCAATATTGATTTTTTTAAGCCTTAGTTCGTTTATTTTAACAGCAAAAGCCCAGTCCTCGTTTGAGTTAACATGCCGTAATCAGGCCAAAGAAATTGCTTCTGAAACTTATAAAAACTGTGTCACGACTCAGCGCCAGGGACAGGTTGAAGAAATTAGAAAAGAATATCAGCAAAAACTTTCAGACTTGAAATCACACTATGATGGCGAATTAAAAAAGGTTTCGTCGGGTCAAAATCACGCTTCAAGTCCTAAACTAACTGTCGCAAGCGAGATTCGAAAAGACAAATCAGGCATCATGAAAAGAGCCTCTGGCGCTCGCGAACTGCCGGAAAAGAAAATCAGTTCAAATTCTGTAAAAACAGAGACAATTGATTTTTCGCGACAGTCCAACAACGCAGCACCTGCCGCCTCTGATGATTCGACAGAAATAGTCGAAATTCCAGTCGATTAAAAACAAAACCTTTTTTTTAAATTGTTTTAGATTTATCTAAATACTCATTATTTCAGATGGCGTAATTTCATCTGAAATAATGCCATTGATTCCTTCATTAAAATAATTTTTCAGTTCAAACACATTGTTGCACGTCCACAAAACAATAGGTATTTTTCGGTCTAAGATCGCCTGAAATAAATTTCTATCCCAATCCTCTTTACACAAATGCAGAGCATTAGGACGAGCTATAAAATTCAAAGCCATTGCCTGAATAAAAACATTATTGCTTTCATTTTTTTCAAATGTTAACAAGAGCGATCGAAATATTGTAGAATCAAAAAAATTAAAATAAGCCAATGAAACCGGATTAAAACTTGATACTAATACGTTATTTTGCATTCTGTATTTTACAATTAAAGCATAGGTTTCTTTTTCAAGATGCCCATTTAAGTGCTTTGATTTTATTTCAATGTTTAACTTAAAATGATCTCTGGGTTCTGAATTATACCACTCAAAGATATCTTGCAGCAGGTCAACGTGTATTCTATTTCTGATCTCAGGCAAGGTCAGATTTGAAATTTTTAGATCTTGAACTACATCATCGTGAAATAGTATCACTTTGTTGTCTTTTGTTAGACGAATATCAAATTCGACCATTGCATATTTAAATTCATAGGACTTTTGAATTGAAGCCAAAGTATTTTCTGTCGCTTTTAATGGTGGCTGGCAATAGCCGCGATGACTTTGCAATTTTGGTACGTATTCTAGGCCGTCTTGTCGAAATTGAAAAAACAAAAAAAAGCCTTTGATGTTTTTAAGCATAACATTATTCATTTTTTTTTGACGAATCAAGACGATAGACTTGATTCTGAAAATCCATGGTCGCTAGAAACATTTTTGCAATTTTATTTTTTAAACTGATCTCTAAAGTATAATTTTCCTCGATCTGAGCCTCTGAGGTTGCGTCGATTTTAACTTGTACATTTTTTAAATTATAGCCTTCGATCTGTGGATTATTTTTTTTGAGTGTCTGATTTGAATCACCATATATCTGAGTCAAAAGACCAATCAGATCGTCTTTCTTATCCACTTCTGAACGGTTGTTTTTCCATTTAACGTGATTTGCAAAAAAATCAATACTATTTGTGGCGCCAACCGAGCTGTGATCTGTAATCTTTAACTCAACAAATTCTACATTTTGGTAGGTTATTTCATCAGCACTTAATAAAAAATTAGCACTTTGATCTGCATTTTTTTTAAGTGCTAATTTAAAAATGCGCTCAGGCCCTTCGTCAAAAAAACCAATTGCGGCCTCTTGACTTAGCAGAGTTCCTTGTAATTCTAAATTTATTTTTTTTTTCATTTTTAAAATTATCAGAATACACAAACTGACCAGTGACCGGTTTCTGATTTAATACAAAGTCCGTGATCGTTAGGTTTCTGCCGCTTGCACTTGATTTTAATTCGACTTTCATTGAATTTATTTTTTGCAACCATTTATCAAATTTATATGGAAATTTAAATTCAGCTTCTACTATTTGACCATGGGCCTCATAAATATCCTCAGCTATTATTTTTAATTCCCCGGAAAATCTTCCAGCATTTGTTATATTTTTAAAAATAAGTTCTTGTTGCAAATCTTGTGTTATCATTGAAGACACATCATAATTTTCGACTTCAATAGCAGCGTTTTGTTTAATTTTTA
>JAYVKY010000430.1:0-2556 GCA_043767965.1 Pseudobdellovibrionaceae bacterium | reverse complement strand
GTATTGTGCGAAGTGAAGTCTTCCATGGCCGAGATTCTTTTTTCACCCTCGACGAAATATTTATCATAATTCAGATCACGATTGTCGCTCGGAATTCGGTAATAGTCACCCATATCATCTGCTTTCGCGATTTCTTCGCGCGACACAAGCGATTCATAGAGTTTTTCGCCGTGGCGTGTGCCGATAATTTTGACCGCACTGTCTTTTTTGAAGATCTGTTTTAAAGCCTGGGCTAAATCTTCAACAGTTGATGCAGGGGCCTTCTGAACAAAAATATCGCCCTGTTGAGCATTTTCAAACGCATACAAAACCAGATCAACCGAATCTTCAAGCGACATCAAAAAACGAGTCATTTGCGGATCTGTGATAGTCAGAGTATGGCCTTGCTTCAATTGTTCAACGAATAACGGAATAACCGAACCGCGTGAAGCCATCACATTTCCGTAGCGAGTCGCACAGATAATGGTCGAACCCGAAGTTCGCGATTTAGCGACAACTAGTTTTTCGGCCATCGCTTTTGAGATACCCATTGCGTTGATCGGGTAAACCGCCTTATCGGTGCTCAGCACAATCACTTTTTTAACTTTGTTCTGGATAGCTGCATTCAAAACATTTTCTGTGCCCAGCACGTTCGTACGAACGGCTTCCATCGGGTAAAACTCACAAGAAGGGACTTGCTTAAGTGCCGCCGCATGAAACACATAATCAACGCCGACCATCGCTTGCGAGATACTGTCGTATGTGCGTACATCGCCGATATAAAATTTAACTTTATCATTCTTAAGAGCAATGCGCATGTCTTCTTGCTTTTTTTCATCGCGGCTGAAAATACGGATTTCTTTTACGTCTGTATCGAGAAAGCGCTTCAGCACCGTATTACCGAAAGAGCCCGTTCCACCTGTTATAAGTAAGACCTGATCTTTGAACATAAGTAACCCTCTATCTGCTATGATACATTTTCTTAATTAATTCCGGCCATGCGGGAGCCTTATAGCCCGTCGCCGCCGTAAAACGACTCGAATTCAATGAGCGGTCAATGACAAGCTCATCGTCAGGTACAATTTCAATTTTCTTGCCGTAGACTTCGGCTGTGAGCTTCAACAATTCAAATTTATTAATCGCTGCAGCTGAAACATGATACAGGCCTTTGAGGTCGGCATTCGGAATTACAAATTTTTCAATCACATGGGCCAGCTCAACAGTCGGCAAACCTGAGAAGATCGCTTTTCGAAAACCTTTAACTTGATTCTCTTGTAACAAGAACCAATCGATCAAAGATTTATTCGTCGACAGCTCATGTCCGATGATGGAAGTCCTTAAAGTCACCGCATTTTCAAAATCGTTAAGTTCGCCGATATATTTAGAAAGTCCGTACAGATCTTCGGCGTCAGAAATATCAGACTCGATATAATGGCCTTTTCTACCCGAGAACACGCAATCTGTGCTGATGTGAACCACGCGTGCACCGATATCGGCTGCTATGCGAACAAGTTGGTGCGGCATCATCGAATTCAGCGGAAGTGCCACTAACGGATCTTTAGATGAACCCAACTGCTTAACTAGACCAACACAGTTGATAATGACCTGTGGTCGCAACTGTGAAATGACCTCTTTCAATTTTGCGGTATTAAGCACATCCAGGCCGGTTACAATGCGTGCGTGTTGGTCGGGTCGAAAATTGCTAAGTAGATCGGCGCCACGTAAAGTACCGTAAACTTCAAGCTTTGTATTTTCGGAAAACGTGCGAAACACACGGCTTCCTAACATGCCTGAAATTCCGAGTATAAGTACGCGCATTAATTCACCCTTTTTGAAATTTTGACCTTTGGGTCAACACCTTAACAAATCTTTGTGTTTCAGTCGACATATCGAAGTTTTTATCAAAATAATTCTTCGCATTGAGGCTCATTTTGTTCAGAGTGTCAGCATCCATGGAGTGAAACTTCCGCATATTTGAAGCGAGGGTCAAGGCATCCGCTGCGGCACCCGTCAACCCTGCACCGGACTCGTCAATAACCCGCGCTCCTTCACCGTCAATTGCTGCTAAAATAGGCTTTCCGGCGGCAAGATAGGCCTGCACTTTACTCGGAACGGTCAACTCAAAGATCGGGTCAGCCTTCAACGTAACCAGAAGCACTTTGGAATAAAAGAAGATTTCGGGCATGGCCTGCATCGGATAACGACCGGACAAAAAAATGTTCTTAAGTTTTTTCTGCTCAACCTGCTTCTGCAGCCAATCACCTGAACTTCCGCTGCCGACGATCACGATTTTGACATCTTTTAAATCTGCAACCAGCTCAGCTGCCTGAATAATTGTTTCAAGCGATTGGGCCGTACCCAAATTGCCGGCAAAAACAAAGCTGAAGTTTTCGGACAACTGCTGTTGCAACTCAGTTGGAATGCTATTTTCGGTCACTTGCATGGTCCGGCGGTCAAAAAGATTCGGAAAGTAAATAATTTTAGATTCGTCTGCGTAGCGTGCAACCGAGCGGATGAAGGCCTTCGATTGAACAAGCAAAGTATCTGACTGCCAATAAATAAATTTGACGAGTTTTC
>JAYVKY010000429.1:0-4081 GCA_043767965.1 Pseudobdellovibrionaceae bacterium | reverse complement strand
AAAATGGGGCCCCAATTCACGTTGTTCAAAGGTCTTTAGGGCATGAATCGATATCGACGACGGGCAGGTATTTAGAGATCAGACCGAAAGAATCTGTCGGAGATTATATAAAGCCGATGTAACATAATATAACTTATCAGATATATTTTATATGCGCGCTTTGGCTTTGATTCGGCGTTTTATTCCTATGCATCCTATAAAGATACATCCAAACATGACATATCCGCTGATCTGTATCCCCGTTTTCACATTCAATTCTTGGATCAATCGAGTATAGGTCGGAAGACTGACAATCAACAATATTTGCAGTAACGAAATTAAAGCGTATTTTTTTTGATTTTGTTTTTTACGTTTAAGCTTATCCATAAGGTGCTTAAACTAAATTAAAATCGGTGTTCAATATAGTCTAGTTCAAATTAGATCTGAATAACTAGACCTTCGTTGATTTTATAAAATATGAATTTTGCTATAATAAAAGCATGAAAAAACAAAGTGCTTTTATTATATTATGTTTTTTGGCTTTAAATACTAAGGCCGAAATAATCAGTAACGAACTATCCGGAAAAGAATTTACAAAAGCAAAATGTGAAACAGTTTTGACCCACTCGGGGGATATTCAGATTCAACGTGAATGGGATGCTACAAATCGTGTTTGTTTTATTTCTTTACACCCGATGGATGTCACCAATTTAAAATATCGTGATTATTATTTTGACAATGCGGGACTTTTTTTGGTTTTTAATTCTTACGGAGAAGGTGCTGATTCAACGATGACTGGTGCAAGGTCATTTTATTTATTTCCGATGATTCAAGATTATCCTGATTATTCAATTGAAGCTAACGGAGATATTTTGATTCAGACCATTTCTGGTCAGCAAATTTTATTTGATTCGAAAAAACTGCAAATTAAGTCACTGATCGGCGGAACTTTTTCTGAAAAATCATTAAATCCGAATAATAAAGGTGGCACTGAAATTAAACCTACAAAGGGTTTTTGGTTTGATGCGGGCTTTCAATTAGGTGGACTAGCAACTTCAAACCCCAAAAATACAACAAAGGTCACCGGAACAAAGTCGGGCCAATGTATTTTAAAAAATTCAGAGATATTTAATTATCAATTAGGGGATTTTGTAAATCCCCTGCTGTACGTCGATAAAAATCTAGAACTATTCCTTCAAAAGCGGTGTAATATCAAGTTCTAAGTTATTGCCAGATCTGGTGACTTTGATTTTCGTTTTGATATTCGGTTTTACAGATTGCAATGTGTAAACGTAGTCATAAATATTTTCAATTTTTGTTTGATCAAATTCGGTAATGATATCACCCGACTTTAAGCCTGCACGTTCTGCCGGTGAATCTTTTGCTGAACCTGAAATTCGAACTCCGCGAAGGCCCTCTTGTGAGTAATCTGGTATTGTTCCTAAATAAATACGAAAACTACGGCCTTCTAATTTTTGCCCTGAATTGCCTTCAACTTTTTGAAAGGTTAAAATATTTTTGTTTGTTAGAACAATTTGATCTGCAAAACTTTTGACAACCTGAATTGAATTTAAAAGCCCCGGATAATTTAAAGTATCGGCAGTATCATTTGGCGTGTGATACTCGGCATGTGCGCCCGTAAAAAATGAAATTGATGGAATGTTACCCAGGTAAATCGCCATTGAATCTGTGGGTAAATACGGATCATTTGTCAGTGCTAAACTGAGCGGAGAAATAATTGATATTTTTTCAGCCAGTGCTGGCCATTCGGGGGCCGAGGCAACGCCTTGAATTTGTAATTTTTCACGAAATCGACCGATCATATCCATGTTCAGTCCAGCTTCAAAACTGGTCTCGAATGATTTTGAATTAAAGCCCTGTGATTTCCAATTTTTAACAAAATAGTTTGAACCTAAAACACCGATTTCTTCCCCAGACCAGACTGCAAATAGAATAGGTTTTTTTAAATTTTTATCTTTTGAGTAATTGTGTGCAAGCTCTAATACTCCGGCAACGCCCGAGGCATTATCATCAGCTCCTAAATGAGCCATTCCCCGTTGGTCACCTTTAGCTAACGAAGAACCGGCTAGGCTAAAACCCAAATGATCACCATGTGCGCCAATCAAAGTTATTTTTTGTTTTGAATTTTTAAGTGCCGGTTGCAATAAAGCCAGCACATTACGTCCCTTTGATTTTGAAAATTCAAGATCAACAGTTGTTGCTAAATACTGGGAAGGAATTTGAAAACCAGGAATATTTTCATAGGTCTCAAACTTTTCTTTAAGAGATTTCATATTTCTAAGGTCCAGAGCAAGGTCAAGGTTCTTAGAAATAAGCTCTTCAAAAGCAGCCGTCGTTATTTTCAAAACAGGAATTTTCGATTCAGAAAGACTGCCTTCGAATTTTAATTCAGATAGCTTTCCATCCTGAATTACGACAAGTCCCGCCGCCCCTAAGTTTTTAGCCACAGTGATTTTGTGTTGAAGTCTAGAAAATAGCAGCAAATGAGTATGTTTTTTAAATTCACGAGCCGAGGGTTTTGGTGTTTCATCAAGTACAAATACCCATTTTCCGTTAACATCCAGATCACGGTACGAATCATAAGCCGGCACGTCTTGATCAGCGGGTGCTTTGATACCAAAACCCGCAAAAACAATTGGGCTTGGTTGAAATTTACCGACACTTGAATATGAAACAATTTGATAGTCAGTTCCTAATTTTAAAATTTTCTCAAGGCGACCTTTGAAACTGGCTTCATTTTTGGGACCTGCTTTAACGGCAGAAATAAAATCAAATGTTTGAATAAAATTATGACCCACAGCAGGTTTGAGTCCCCAAATCTTAAATAAGTCAGCGATTTTTTGAGTGTATATTTGTTCTTCGGCGCTGCCAGTGGCACGTCCTTTAAATGCGGGCGAAGACAGGTATGAAACAATTGTACGCGCATCTGATTCAGAAATCTCTGGTGACAGAGTTGCAAGTTCGGGCGTTTTTAATTTTACTGGCAGATTTAATAATTTTCGGGCGGCTTCATCATTCCACTGACCGAGATAAATTTGACTGTCACCTTTTTCATTTCGGTGGCTCCAGGTGATGGTTTCTCCGTCTGGTGAAAAACTGGCAAGGCCATCAAAACCTTCAGTAAAAGTCACACGCACTGGTTTTTGTGTGCCGGCGCTATCGACAATAAATAATTCAAAATTTGAAAAACCCAAAACTGCCGTGGCGAAAATAATATAATCACCAGAAGGATGAAAAAATGGAGCCCATGACATCGAATTTAAACCGGTAATTTTTTTTTGTTCTGAACCATCGATGTTCATCGTATAAATTTCAGCTTTTGATCCGTCTGGGGTGAATCTGCGCCAAGTGATTTTTTTTCCGTCGGCTGAAAAAAACGGGCCGCCATCATAACCTGGTGTTGTGGTCAGTTGTCGCACATTTTTTCCATCGGCATCCAGGATATAGATATCCATAAAATAGGAAGCATCACGATCTAAAAACTTTTTATCTGATTCAGATAAAATCGAACTGTAAGCCTTTCGATTCGAAGCAAAAGCAATATGTTTACCGTCTGGTGAATATGAACCCTCAGCGTTGTAACCTTTTTCTTTGGTTAATTGTTTGATATTTTTGCCATCTAGATTTGAGGTGAAAATCGAAAAATTTTCGTCAAAACTCCATGAGTATTTACCTTTGACTGGATTTTTCCGTTTATCGTATTCTTTTTGAACTTTTTCGGAATTATGTGGATCAAGATGGGTTGATGACCACATGGCAGTTTTCATGTTGGGGTGAATCCAACCGCAGGTTGTTTGACCTTGGCCCGTTGAAATACGCTCTGTTTTTCGGGTTGCTAGATCTAAAATAAACATTTGATAAAATGGATTATTCGGTTCCCGTTCGGATTGAAAAATCATCTTTTTGCCATCAGCGCTAAAATAGCCCTCGCCAGATCTGGGACCGACGAAGGTGATCTGTTTTAAATTTGTAATCAACTGGTTGGGTAAATCAATAAATAAAGATTCTGATTCTTTAGCGGCAGCATTTGTGCTGTAGACGGGATAAAAAACACAGACTAGTATGCCTAGCATGATGAATT
>JAYVKY010000428.1:0-6918 GCA_043767965.1 Pseudobdellovibrionaceae bacterium | reverse complement strand
AATAGTGTGAAGGAGGGGGGCGTTTTAGGTCTATATTGGGAAGCATAGTCCTAGTGCCAATATTTAATTCGGTTCAATTCGGCGCGCGTAGAAAAAAATGCCTGTATAAAATTCTGACAGTTTTGTTTTTTTATATTTTGAAGTATCTTCGCCAGCGACTATGAAATTAAAACTTATTTGAAGGGATATTTTATGAAGATACTTATTGGGTCATTAGTTAGTTTAGTGATTGGCTCATCAGCAATGGCTAGCTTTGATTTAGCTAGTAACGCTAAAAAAATAGTTTGCTATGCAGACGACAGTCAAAGTTGGGTTCTGAATGCTAAAAGAACTACTGTTGATTTTGATGTTGAAGGTGAAGGTCATGGTCCTCAAAAAATATTAAAAACAGAATCAGACAATAGCAATTTTGTATCTTACACGACATCTGAAGGCACGCTGACCTTGTCCGACATGGGTGACTTTTTTCTGTTTAACGGCGAACCTGAGCCTGCACAAATTCGCTGTCAATAACCACGTAATTAATTCAGATAAATGTACGTATACTAAAGGATTTTGATGAAAAAAATAATTTTTATTTCTGCAGCACTATGTATTTTGTCAGGATGTGCTTCGACGACGAAAGCGGTTAAGACAACCGAATACCCCGAGCGAACTGTGACAGTGGCTTACATGAATGGGTTCGACAATTCGGCATTAATTAAGCAGTCAGCGCTTGATGCACAAAAGTATTGTGGCAAAAAAGCAAAACCTATTTCAGAAGAGACTAAAAAAGAGCTTGATGGAAACATTCCTGTTTATCCGGGTGTGCCTTCATTCGTCAAAGAGCCCAATTATTTTTGTGCTCATAAGCGGCACTTTGCATAGTTCTGAGACACCTCTTCACGATTAAATTGAACAAGCAGTTTTGAGCTGTGGCATGGCTATCGCAGTACATAAATTCAAATGACTGTTCTGTTTGAACAATATGGGAAATTCATCCCACAAACTTTGGAACGGTATCAACAAGGATTTAAAATGAAAAAAATGTTGTTAATTGGTTTATCAATTCTAATAACAGTCGATGTTTTTGCAGCGAGCGAACTTATTTATACTTGCGTACCGGGTCCACAGAGTACATCAAGAATTATAAATGTTTATTCAACAAAAATTAAAAACCAATATAATGTTGAAGTTATTCAGTCGATTTCTGCCTATGAAAAAAATGAATTTGTTATTAAAAATCAAACTGTTCATATTGTTATGGAAAAAACAAACTTGATTGATGTTGATGAGGCGGGACTGCGTCCAAGTTCAATTGACCCTCATTATGATTTAGTTCTTGCCGCTGCTGATGGCTCTATATTAGCTATGGATTCTAAAAATGTAAGCAAGCTCACGGGCAGAGCATCAGTATTGCGTCAGGTGCATTCAGGAATTGGGTACGATAATAAATTTTTATGTATGAGTACTAAAAAATAGTTAAGCCCCAGAATCACTTCCTAAAATTGATTTACCAACGATTAAAAGAGAAGAACCAGAAGAACCCACCAATACCAAAGCTTGCAATAAACCGCAGGCTTTTTTTATTTAACGAATGGTGGCCCCACCGAGAATCGAACTCGGACATCCTTGCGAATACTGGATTTTGAGTCCAGCGCGTCTACCAATTCCACCACAGGGCCACTTTTGTATGTCTATATGAAGTTCCGTTAATATATGAAGAACACAAGCTGGGTTCAAGTATTTTTTTCATGGAGGCGACTGAATGGTAGTCACTTTGGCAAAGTGATACCGGTTGCGATAACTTTTCACGTGTTAAATTTTAATCATGTAAATCAAACAGTTACGCTATTTGCAGAGGTTTTAAAACGAGCCACAAAAGTTGGCATTTGGGTTGCTAATTGTTAATTACGTAAAATAAAATACCAGGGAGCTTTATGAAAACGAATCTTAAATTGTTGATGTCTATCGGTTTACTGATGTTGTTAACAAATGCGTCTTTTGCGCAGATACAATCAGAAACGCTTGCAGGTGATGTTGATAGCGAAATTGATCAAATGTATCAGCCCGCTCATAAGTCGTCACAACGATCGGGTCCGATGGTCACACAAACTATGATTATGCCACAGCAGTCAGTTCAAAAACAGCCTATTACGGTGGTCGAGGCTTCGCCGCTGTCAGATTCTCGAGCTGATAATATTCGTAAAAATCGTCAAGACGAAGAAATGCGTACAGAATCAAAAATCGTTGAAAAACTTGAACAAAGCCGTATGGAAGACGAAAAAAGACGCTCTGCCATTTTATTTGGTGATAAATTCGATAATTTGCAAAATGGCCAGCCCGCAGCCCAGCAGCCCGTTATGGTTCAGCCCATTCAAGCACCGGTTTCGCAAATTCAGCCGCAGCCCATTCCGCAGCCCATCGTTGTACAACAAAACGAGACCTTATCTCGTGATGCTGTTCGCGAAGAAGTTCGAGCCGCATTAGACGAAGACACAAAAGCCGTGACACCAATGTTTGAGCAAAAATATTTTGCTGGTATCGCAGGTATCGGTAACTATGCGGATTCTAATTCGATCAAAGGTAATTATTCATTGGGCGTAGCCTTTGGTTCAAGATCTGATTTGTTTTTGGTCGAGGGTTCATTTTTAGTTTCAAATTACAGTGTTACAGGAATCGATTATACTAATGTCAATTATCTATACCCTTTATACATTCAAGATTTTTATTCGATGAATCAATATCAAGGTCTGATCTCGGCAAAATATCAGTTATTGTCATCTTTTGTTAGGCCGTATATTGGTGGATTAATATCTTATTCATACAGAACATACGAGGCGAACTATGATTATTTTAATTACGGCGCAGCAACACGAAAAGGTAATATTGATGTCACATCACATGCGATAGATTTGGGTACGGATGTGGGTGTTGATCTTGAATTTAATGAAAGAACAGCAATTGGTGCCAGTTTCAAATATTATTTCAATATGTCGAGTCGTATTAACGGCAGTACATCAGGAAACGGAACATCCATTGAAAAACAGAGCTATTACCAGGCCGGACTGCATGCTCGAGTCAATTTCTAATACGATGATTTAATAGGGTTATAATGAAGAGCTAACTGTTGCAGTTAGCTCTTTTCATTTATGCTAAAATTTGTTTTAATCAGCACATGATAAAAAGAGTGACCGTAATTTTATTTTTAGTATCTATAGGCTTTGCGACCGTTCAAAAACCAGACGTAACACTGGCGCCAAAACAACCCGAGATCAAGCTTGTGAATCAGGTTCTTTTTGAAGTGAATAAAGAGGCCTTTACTACCTATGACTTTAAAAATTATTTAAAAACTAAACAAGAACTAAAAGTGAATCGGTTGTTATCTTTGGTTGAAAACGAACTTGAAGAATTTATTTTGTTCACATTGTGTGACCTTGAAATTAAAAATTTAGATTACGTGGCCTCAGTTTCTGACAAAGTAAAAATAGTTACTAAAGAGCAGCGTCAGCTCGTTCAAGTACAAAGTTATTTAAAGTTAAAAGAAAAACATATCGGTCAAATCGTACGTTACAAAGCATGGACTGAAATTTTAAAACGAAAATATAATTATTTGGCAAAAATTGATGAACTTAAAGCCAATTAAAGTTTTACAGGCAGCAGAAATCCAAGACTTATTCTCAAAGCTTGTCCGTCAGGTTTCAAAAATAAATTTAGCCTACATGAATTGGTCGAAAGAATCTATTCAGCAGGCCGTTGAAAAATATCAATTCCGATTTTTATTTTCAGAACTTGGCGAAGCACAAACGATGATCTGTTATCAGCAAAATTTTGAATTTACTGAAATTCTTGCGCTGGGTACGCTTGAAAAATACCAAAGGCAGGGATTTTCAGAAAAGTTATTGCGTTTGTTTATCGCCGAATGCGGCAGCACGTCAAAATTATTAACCCTAGAGGTGCACGCTAAAAATGATCAGGCCATTGCTTTATATCATAAATGTGGCTTTAAAACAGTCAGAATTCGTAAAAACTATTATTCTGATCAAATGGATGCCCTGGTTATGGATTTAGTTTTAAATTTATAGTCTAGCTGAATGTGATTTTGGCTGAGTTCTAATTGAGCGGTTGATTTACAAAATCATCTTTGATAGTCTGCAAAAGAATTGGGCCACAAGCCCAATTTTTTTTTGCTTAAAATAATGCACACAATTAAGGAAATAATTTGGAACCTTGGCTCGAAAAAATTGAAAAAATAGCTTCAGAAGTATCTCTTCGTGAAGGTTGTGAACTTTATGATGTTGAAATGATTGGTGCAGGCAAGGCCCGCGTACTGCGTGTTTATATTGATAAAGAATCTGGTGTCGGTATCGAAGATTGTTCGAATGTTTCAAAGGGCATAAATTTACTTTTAGATGTCGAAGACGTGATCCCCGGCGGAATGTATAATCTTGAAGTTTCAAGCCCTGGTCTGGATCGAGTTTTAAAAACAAAAAAACATTTTGAAAAAGTTATCGGCCAAAAAGTTTTTATTCAATTAAATCAAAGTTTAGGAACTTTAGGCGCCAAAGATAAAGGCATTATCTCGATGAAAAAATTTGACGACATTTTAGAATCTGTTGACGGCGACGATTTGGTTTTTAACGTCAGAACTGAAAGCATCAAGATTCCGATTCGTTTAATAGAAAAAGCAAAACTAGTTTTCGAGATGAAAAAAAATCACCCAAAACCAGGTGCTCAGCAAGCTCATAAAAAAATTAAAAAATAAATAAATCCAATTAATATATGTAAATATAAAAAAATAAGAGGTAATTATGGCAGCAGAGAATACATTTTCAGATTTAGCAAAAGTGATCGATCAGGTTGGTAAAGACAAAGGGATTGATAAAGCGATTATTATTGATGCTGTTAAGCAAGCTATGCTGATGGCGGCTCGTAAGAAATTCGGTACATACCGTGAAATCGAAGCTCAATATAATGAAGAAACTGGCGCCGTAGAGCTTTATGAGTTCAAAGAAGTCGTTACGCGTGAAAAATTTATTGATGAAGAAGTTGAAATTCCTTTAGATGAAGCATTAAAACTTGATCCCGGTGCACAGTTGGATGAATCCATCGGCATAAAGCTTGAGTCTGGCGATTTAGGCCGCATCGCAGCCCAATCAGCGAAACAAATTATTTTACAAAAAGTTCGCGATGCGGAACGTGACATAATTTTCTCTGAATTTGAACAACGTAAGGGTGAAGTTGCTTCAGGCATTGCCAGACGTGTTGAAAAAGGTGCAATTGTCGTTGATCTAGGTCGTACAGAGGCCCATATTCCACCACGTGAACAAATCCCAGGTGAAATTTTTAAACCAGGGGATCGCATTCAAGGTTACTTATCAGAAGTTCGCCAAACAACACGCGGCCCACAGATTATTATGTCTCGTGCGGATGAAAGATATTTAGTTAAATTATTTGAAATGGAAGTTCCTGAAATATATGACGGTGTCGTCGAAATTATGTCAGCGGCTCGGGAACCTGGGCAGCGTGCTAAAATCGCTGTGACAACAAAGGATAATTCCGTTGATCCTGTCGGCGCATGTGTCGGTATGAAGGGCTCACGTGTTCAGAATATCGTTCAAGAATTACGTGGTGAAAAAATTGATATCGTTTTATGGAACGAAGACATTACTCGCTTTGCATGTAACGCATTGGCTCCGGCTGAAATTTCAAAAGTCTTTATGGATGAAGAAAATAAAGAAATGGAAATTGTTGTTCCGGATTCACAATTAAGTCTTGCGATCGGTAAACGCGGTCAAAATGTTCGCTTAGCGGCAAAATTAACAGGTTGGAAATTAGATATTATTTCTGCAACGGCAACACAAGCCCGTACAGCTGAATCTATTTTTAATTTAATGTTGATTCCAAATATGTCAGAAACTATGGCGCAAAATATTTTACAATCAGGTTTTGGCTCTTTTCAATCATTGGCTACGGCTAAAGCAGAAGAAATCATGTCAATTCCAGGTTATGATGACCCAGACAAGGCTCAGAAACTAATTACTGAGGCTTCAAATCTTGTAAAGAAATATAAAGAAGAAGGAATTGCTGTGCCGCAGTCGCCACAAGCAGCTCTAATGAAAGAAAGTAAAGAAAATTTTTCTGCGAAATCAAAGGCTGAACAGCAATTGAAAGCCGAATTATCAAAGTTACAATCTAAAGAATAGTGTATATAAGTCAGTGAACTGTTATAAAAGTGCTCTGTTATAAATAAAGTAAGTAAGGATAAAATACGCGTGAGTAACCCAAAAGTTTTTGAATTCGCAAAAGAAGTCGGAATGACGCCATTGGCATTAATGGACAAAATTAAAGAGTGGCAACTTCCTGTGAAAAATCACATGGCGGAATTAGATCCTGAAACATTAAATTCAATTAAAGTCAAATTAGCAGGGCCATCAGCGGGCTCAGCCGATGATAAACCTAAAAAAACAGTCGCAAAAAAAGCGGCCACAAAAACAGCTGCAGCCGTAAAATCGAGTACTGCAGAAAAAGCATCAGCGAAGGCGGCTTCAAAACCGATTCCCCAGGCTGAAAACAAAATGACTTCAAAAGCCAGCGTTAAAAAAGTTGAACCTGTCGTCGTAGCAACAGTCGCACCTGTGGTACCAGCGGGTACTGTCATTCGTCGAAAGACAAAAGAAATCGAGCCCATCTCTGACGGTAAAGCAAAAGTGATTTCAAAACCCGAAATCGAAGTTTCTGCTGAGATTGTTACCCCTGTTATTATAGCAGAACCAGCAAAAATTGTTACAACGGTTACAACGGCTGCAACTGTTGAAGCTGTGAAACCCGTAGAGGCAACACCAATTGTTGCAGTTGCTCCAGCAGCTCCGGTGCCGTCTCGAAAAAAAGAAGTGGCCATTGGTGACAGTGGTATTTCAAGCTCATCAAATGTAAAAC
>JAYVKY010000427.1:0-3003 GCA_043767965.1 Pseudobdellovibrionaceae bacterium | reverse complement strand
ATGCCAAAGAAGTTAAAAAAATTAAAGATTATGCGGCTAAAATGAAAAAAGAGGACGAAGATCGCGAGAAGAAAAAACGTAAGTATTAAGGCACAGGCACATCAACTGAAATGAAGGCATGAGCGATCTTGTAAATGATTATTTTAATGCCGCTAATGATCATCCTATAATTGGTGAAAAAGAGCCCAATAAACTTTATTCAAACCGCCATGGCAACCCCAGAATTACACCTGTTTATTCACAGGGAATCAGCTTAAGCTCAGGACGGACACAGCAAGAATTCACTGCCGCTGTAACCGATACGCTTGCGCAAAATTCAACACATATTCCACAGACTTTTTTAGATGAAAAAAAAGAAGCCTTAGTTTTACGTTTTAAATTGAGAACTATTTCAATTCGATAATAAAATAATTCTTATTTTGAGAATTTTAACAAATAAATATTTATTAAAATTAATTTCAGTCTACGCTTTCATAAACCGATAATCGATTAAACCGATAATCGATTTAATCAAATCAGTAAAGGGGTTGTGATGAAGCCGTGGCACGTAAGCAGTTTATGCATATTCACCCTAAGCTTATTATTCAGTATTAACTTGATAGCCCAAAGCACACCTCCACCCGAGCCACCAACTTATTTTATAAAAGTAAATCCTGCAGGCACTTATTTATTTACGAACAGACATCCGACTGATCCCGACCCCAAAGTACAAAAATATCTTCCTGCAGACAGTGCTGCCGCAGCTTCAGCGCTAAATTTATATGCACTTTATAATGATCCTATTTTTCCTTTGAATGAAGGTGATTTGCTCGGTTTTGAACGCGTAGGAACCTATAGCTGCTGCAGCGGCGTAGAGGATACCTCCTCCGGCTTAGGTGGTGTGTTTTCAAACTATATTAATTTTTTAACACCCGGCCCATTCACCAATGCCCCTGCGTTTTTATCTTTGCCGACATACTACAATAATATACCCACAGATATTCCCCAAGATTTTTCTATCTTTCAAAACAATGTGGTTTACGCACAAGTACCGAAAGGTGCTACGCAGGTCTTGTTCACGGCAAGAGACTCTTTTTTTTCTGATAACACAGACGATAATGGGGACTTCAGCGTATACATTAAAATAAAAATTTTTAAGCCCTATCGCTTAGTTAAAGAAATTATTATTGGCGACACTTCATATGACACCCCTCCTATAAGCATAGCGCCAAGCAAAGAGGATGGCTGCAATTCTACAAAACCATCAATGGCGCATATAAGAATTAGATGTCTTAAAAAAATACCAGGCTCTACAGTTGAAGAAGCTGCAGCCGGTTGCAAGATACAAACTTCTTTGTCATTGGGTAATTTTCTAGGTGGCCACGATGAAGGTCACGATCAAAGCACAAGGCTTATGGGTAAATTTGCACCCAATACAAATGAAGATTTTATTGAAATACCAAAAATCGGTTTAGATTTAAAGTATTTTGCATCTCAGGTATCAGGTGGCTACGCTGTTAGATTTGATGGACGTGATCCCGATGACCGAACCATTAATTTAGTGGGCACAGGCTTTAGTGTGCAATTAAAAGATTTAACGCCATTAAATGATTTGTTGATGTTTAAAGCATTAGCTCCAAATAATACCGAAAGTCACCCAGGTGATGGTTATTATGGTACGCCACTATTGCGAGACCGATTAAGCATTGCTTTGGCAAAATACCGAGAGGATATAAATAACTTTAATGAAATATTGAGAAATGGGCCCACCAATGAGGCTTTTGCTCGTGAATTAACTACACCAGTAATTCAGTCTGAAGCAGCCAGCTTAAGATGGGGAGGCGCCTATGATGTTAATAAAAACTGGAATGCGCCTCACTGTACTCACCGAAATGGCAAACATATTGATATTTCGATGAGTCCTTTTGATAACGACTTACAGAACGTGTTCTTGCGAACTAGATATAAGAAGATATTAGCAAAGGCATTTTTAGAAGACGAAAAATTTGTATTTGGCTCAGGAGAAGAGCCCAATCGATATAAAGATCACTGGCATGCACAAATTCCAAATAATTAAAGGAAAATAAATAAATGAAAACAAAATTAATAACTAATTTAATAATTTTAATGCTCTCAATGGCGGCTAATTCACAAACATATACTTTTAAATGTGGAGATCCTAATGATGCCATGTCGCCTGAGGTAGACGCGAAAGTCAACTATGATAAAAAAACTGCGTTATATACTTACAAATATAAAATTAAAAATAAATCAGATGCCTTAGTTCCAATACATCAATTTAGTCTAATTCCAGTTACAGTTATTCAAAATATAAATACTAATAATAACTGGAATTTTAGGTTTATTGAAAATATAAAACTTGTTGCTGGTTCTAAATCTGAAGGCTTAAATGTTGGTATTAAATTTGATAAAGATGGTTATCCTTATGGTCCAGAGGGTAATGTTTATGATATTTACCCGGGTAAATCTATAGAGGGTTTTGAGTTTAAATCACCGAACCCACCTGGTCCGGTAAAAATCCGATTTAGCGGTTCTGTGATGCATGGAATGGACATTGTTGATAGTAATGGAAAATCGATACCAGATTTTCGAAATACTATACCAAAAGATGAGTTTTCAAAGCTTTTCGACGAAGGTATCATCAATTGTCCCGGGTATTACAACCCAGATTTCGATGTCGATAACCCCCGCGATTCTGGCTTAGTCGACGTCACCACCGGCCCGATTCCGCCTTCGCGAGTTACAGCAAAAATACGTATGCGAAAAATCAAAGAGAAAAAATGGCGCGGCTCACCCGCAGTTGAAGAACCTGATATTCAGATTTTGCCAATCGATACGGGTAAAATTGAAGTTATGCTTTTTGGCAGCAGCGACCTTGACGTGACTAAAATAGATTTGGCATCCTTAACTTTTGGTCAAGGTAAAGCTAAGCCACTAAGTGCTGTGATTCTTAATGATTTCAAAGACAAAGACGGCGAGCTCGACGATGACGAAATCAAAGAA
>JAYVKY010000426.1:0-5173 GCA_043767965.1 Pseudobdellovibrionaceae bacterium | reverse complement strand
GCGGGTTTTTTCAAAACCTTCCCCAACATACGGAAGTAGCGATTGAATGACTTCTTCGACAGGTACGCCGTTCACATGAGTGATCTCATCCCCTTTTTGAACTGTTAAGGTACCTTTGAAATCTACTGATACATTTTTTTCATCAATTAGAACTTTATCCTGAACCAGATCAACAAAAAATGGTAACGCCGATTTACGTGTTGTCGGATTCATTGCTGAGAAATGTGAATCTTTAAATTCAGCAATGAATTCGTTGATAATATAATAAAATTTATCATTGGTTTTTGATTCTTGAATTCTACGTAAATACTCAGTTTGTAATTGATCTAGATTGATTTTTAAAACGTCTTTTTTGTAATCTAAAGGGCCGTATGACGATTTAATTCGGCCTAACAATTGTTGAAAATCTAAAGTTTTTTCTTCGACCGACAGTTGCCCCGCAAAAATCACTTGCGAAATAAAAATAAATACTGTGCCTATGTAAAGTGCGTATTTTTTCATACGAAACCCCTTTTGTTATAGGGGTGTATTACTCTAAATAGGGTCAGTCAAAAAAAATATGACTATTCCTTCCAAATTTCGAGACATTTATTTTTATCCAAAGGATTTCCATCAAGCAACACGTCATGTTGTTGTTTCATATTATAAAATTTTCCTCGACCTGAAGTATAAAAATAGCCATCAATTTTAGCAGTTCTCTTCTTAAACTGTTCTGGGTGCAGTATGGCTTCGGTGGCAATGCGCACAGAATTTTTCCATAGATCCGTTTCAAATTTTGAAGCTTGTTTACCATTCCAATACGGAGCGTTTTGATTCTGCGGCGGGCAGAGTGCCTGATGGAGTGTATTATTTTTTATTCCATTTGTTTTTTTCATCCAGCAATTAAACTGTGATGGTGTCGTGCAAACTTTGACTGTATCGGGTGTGTCAAAATCATGTGGCTTTTTTATAAATTCTATTTGTCGGCTTTTATTTTCAGCGCGATTTAAAATAATTTTCGCGACGGCCATAGGGTACTGTAATCCGCTTTTGTAACAGATCGCCATTTCGCCGTACATAGTTCTAGCAAGGGCATCAATTTCTATCAAATTTGCTTTCGTCATAGGTTGATTTTTTTCATTCAAAATGGGGGGGATATTCGTACTTGTTAGCTTCTGATCAATTTTTGATTTAATAAAATAATCATATAAATTTGAATTTTTATCCGGAAATGCTGACGGCGCTCGCGTAGCCGGTTTTAGCGGACAAAAACCGACAGTTTGACTGAGCAGATCTGCTTTTTCTGTGATTGATAAATTTTCGATCGATTTTGCTAAAGGTGTCACAGTATCATTTATTTGATCAGCAAGATTATTTTTATTCAGTGAGCAATTAGATTTTGTTTTTTTATACGTATTCATGGAATATAAGGGCGTCGTCTTTTTGACAGAAATGTGGTCGCTCGGGATATAACCTTCGCCTTCTTGATGAACCATTTCAGATCTAGTCATTCGGTCATATGAAAATTGAATGCGCGTATATTCTTCTTGGATAAGACTGGCACGATCTCTGGCAAGGGTGGAATGGGTTTCAGATTTCCCCAAAAGTTCAATTTTCGATGCGCGATCAAGCGAACCCACAGCGGGTTTACATACTTTGCCAGCAGGGCAATAATCTTCAGTTTGCCCGGGTGTTGTGAAAACAGAAATGGGTTCATCATCATCTTCAAGTCCTGTAATGCTCGCTGCGTTCGAAAACGAAAGCGCCTCGCAAAATAAAACTAGAAAAAATAAATAAAATCTCATTTATATAGAGTAACAAAAACTATTCAGAAAGAAGAGGTCTTGTTGCAAAAACTGGTACAGACCAAAGTCTTTAAGTCAGGTAAGCATCGCGAACGCGAGGATCATTTAACAGTTCAGATCCAGTGCCAGATAATTTAATTTCACCTGTTTCAAGCACAAAGGCGCGATCAGAAATTTCCAGAGCCAAAATAGCATTTTGTTCGACCAGTAGTAACCCAAGACCTTGTTTTCGAAGTTCTAAAAATTTTTGAAAAATTTGTTCGATAATCACCGGGGCTAAGCCCAGTGACGGTTCATCGAGAAGCAAAAATTGGGGTTCTATCATCAAGGCTCTGGCAATGGCCAGCATTTGTTGTTCACCACCAGATAATGTGCCAGCCATTTGTTTGTGTCGCTCTGAAAGTTTAGGAAAAAATAAAAACTGTTGTTCAATTAAATTTAAAATTTCCTTTTTTCTCGAATTTTGATACGCACCGATCATTAAATTATCGATGACCGTTAGATTGGGAAATATACCACGACCTTCTGGGCACAGAGTTATTTTTTTTCTTAAGCGCTCAGAGACATTTAGTAAATTTAGATTTTCCTGATCTAACAAAATTTCGCCGGCAGAGGGCAGTAATCCCATCAGAGCTTTCAGTGTCGAAGTTTTTCCGGCACCGTTACTGCCAATCAGTGTTGTGATTTCGCCAGTCTTAAAAGAAAAATGAATACCTTTTACAGCTTTAATATTCCCATAATTTACAATTAAATTTTTAATTTCAATTATTTGTCGCATACGACCTTTTACCTAAATAGGCTTCAATCACATTCGGATCGGATTTTATTTTTTCAGGTGTATTATCAGCAATTTTTTGCCCCCGATTTAAAACAACAATACGCTCACAGATTGACATGATAAATTTCATATCATGTTCAATTAACAATATAGTTAAATTAAAAGATTTTTTTATAAATAGAATCAATTTTTTTAAGTCTTCGGTTTCAGTTTGATTCATTCCTGCTGCGGGTTCGTCTAAGATAAGCAATTTAGGTTTTGTGGCCAGTGCGCGAACAATTTCAAGCTTTCGTTGAAATCCGTAAGATAGACTACTGGCCGAATCGTTGGCAAACTGACCTAGATTAAAAATTTTTAAAAGCTCTAGAGATTCATTTTTTAAATGAATCTCATACTGCAAATATCTGTCAGTTCTAAAAATACAATCCAGCCAAGCGATGGGTGATTGTTGCTGCAAGGCCAATTGCACATTGTCTAAAACACTTAATTGGCCGAATAATCTAATATTTTGAAATGTTCTGGCAATACCAGATTTGTTAATAGTTTCAGGTTTTAAAGCATTAATTATTTTTTCAGAAAATAAAATATGACCGCTGTCTGCAGTGTAAAAACCAGAGATCATATTAAACACTGTTGTTTTTCCTGCTCCGTTGGGGCCAATTAAACCTAGCAATTCATTTTCTCTGACATCAAATGAAATATTTTGTACGGCTTTAATTCCACCAAAAGATAAATTTAAGTTTTTAATTTCTAAGATGGTTTTCAATTTGACCGTCATTTTATTTTTAGCTCCCAAACTTCTTTACGACCAAATAAGCCTTGGGGCCTAAAGATCATCATCACAATCAGTAAAATCGGAAATACAATCATGCGAATATCAATATCGCCTGTTGGCAAGCTCCGAAGCAATTCGGGCAGCGCTGTCAAAATGGCCGCAGCGATCAATGAACCCGTCATCGAGCCCAGCCCGCCTAAAACACAAATAATTAAAACATTCACGGTCATTAAAAAACTGAATGACCCTGGGCTGATGTAACCTAAATTATGCGCGTACATAGCACCGGCAAGGCCCGAAAAAAAACTTGAAATCATGAATGCTGTTCGTTTATTTTTTGCAACGGGCGTTCCCATGACTTCGGCGGCAATTTCATCTTCGTTTAAAGCCCATAGATTTCTTCCAAAGGCTGAAATTTTTAAATGATATAAAATAAAAAAAGTCAGAATCAGAAAAATTCCTGTTACGCTAAAGGCCACAGAGAAATCAGGCCACTTTGTAATGGCATTATACCCACGAGCCCCACCAACAAAATCCCAATTTAAAAATATCACCCGGACAATTTCTGCAAAACCCATTGTGACAATTGCTAAATAATCACCCTTTAATCGAAATGATGGAATTGAAACTAGGTACCCGGCAAGTCCTGCAACGCTGGCTCCGATAAGAGCAGTTACGGGTATTAGCAACCAACTTTGAAAAACGTCTTTCGTCAGGACAGCCGATATGTATGCGCCGAGTGCAATAAATCCTGCAGATCCCAATGAAAATTGATTGGCTACACCCGTGATGAAATTCAATCCCAGCGCCATCATCGCGTTAATCATAAACGAAATAATTAAAGCTTGAATATACGAGTTTAGAAAAAATTGGCAAATCCCGCCAATCAGAATAAAATTTAAAACTAATAATAAGATTAAATTTTTTCTTTTAATGTGACACCCATCAGCCCTGTTGGTTTAATAATTAAAATGAGTATTAAAATACCAAAAGATAAAGCTTCGCGGTATGTGGACCCGCCATAGCCGATTAAATAAAATTCGCTTAAACCCAGAATGTAACCACCGATGACAGCCCCGGTCAGGCTGCCGATACCACCAAGAACTGCAGCAACAAAGGCGCAGGTTCCAATTTTAATTCCCATCATGGGGTCAATTTTTGGGTATTTCGTTGCCACAAGTACAGCGGCAACTCCGGCCAGCATTGAACCGATCATAAAGGTACTAGAAATAATTTTATTATCATTAATACCCATCAACGGCGCCATATCAGGGCGACTGCTGACGGCACGCATGGCGCGTCCAATTTGGGTTTTATGAATGACAAATGTCAAAATAAGTAAAGAAATCAAGGTGACTAAATAGATAATTAAATCAACTAAGCGAAATGGAATTCCATGATAATTTGCAATTTCAAAATTTTCAATCAGTTCAGGGAAAGGTTTCGGATTTGGGCCAAAAATAATTTGGCCGCCAAATTGAAATAAAATGCTGACGCCGATCGCGGTAATCAAAACATTTAATTTATCAGATTTTCGTAATGGCTTATAGGCAAATTTTTCAACACAAAAGCCTACCGCTGCACATACTAAGATGGCGGCGATCAGGCCGATTGAAAAATTTAAAATTGAAGGAGTCTCTAGACCAAAAAATTTTGCAGCATAATAGGCTGCAAAAGCGCCAATCATATAAATTTCAGAATGCGCAAAATTAATCATCTCAAGAATTCCGTAAACCATTGTATAGCCTAGAGCGATCAAAGCATAAATGCTTAAGACGCTAAGGACGTTTAATGTGTGTTGCAGAAATTCTTGCATCAAATATTTAGCTGCGTAAG
>JAYVKY010000425.1:0-3136 GCA_043767965.1 Pseudobdellovibrionaceae bacterium | reverse complement strand
GGCTTATCCACCGAAGCTAATTGTTAATGTAATTTCAATGGGTTGTCAATTTGGAAAGCACCCCGACGAAGGGGCTGTAATGGAAATTATGGCTAAGGCTTTGGGCTATTTTTGAAAGTCCAACAGTTGGAATGGGTGACCGAATTGTCCGAGTTCGCGGAGAATGGAAGGTATGTCGTGCACCTTAGTCGTCAGCCCTCACGAACCGAAAGAAACCACTTTGAAGCGGTGGGCGGAAATCTATGACCTTGTTCTTCAAGAAAAAGAACTCACGCAGAAACGCCGTGAACTTCGGGGTTTTCAAAAACAGACAAAAGAAAATGTGAGGGGTGAAATCAAAACCGCCCGCAATGGCGAGAGCGATGTTTTGATGATGGCTCGGCGGAAGAGATACACGCCGATGGACCGCTATCTCGTTTATCTCACCGACAAATGGGAAATGAGTTTTGAAACCTATCAGGTGATGGAATTTATTTTCAGGGCCTCACTTCAAAGCCACGAACGGAACTTGTTTGATTACGGCGATAAGAATTACGCCGACGCATTGAAGGGAATAAAAGGAAGCCCGCAGAGCCGATATTCGGCGATTCTGAAACTGACCGAGGATTTTTCAAGAAAATCTTTTTTCGGTCTTGAAGACATCAGGCCGACGAAAATGGACAAAGTGAATGAGGTAAATAAAAAACTCACTGACCAAGTTTCACAAATCCACTCCATACGAGAGCAACTGAACAGCATCAACGGCGAGATTCCACTTCAGCAGTGTACATCGTCGTTCTGCCCCACATTTTCAAATAAAAATAATCTGATACAACTATACGTACACAACAAGGAGGTTCGTGTGGATTTAGAAGTGTTAAAAAAGAAAATCAGTACTTACAAAGGCCCAAAAGGTCGTGTCAGCATAACCAGTGATGAATTATTGATTGAAGTATTGCTGTCATGGGAACAATGGACTGGGCCAGCCAAAGGTTTTTACACAGCAATTGGCGTAAGCCAGAATGGAATGGCAGGCATTATAGGCCGAGCAAAAAGACTACGTCGAGAAGGGTTTCCGATGGATGGTTTTAAAGAAATTAAAGTTGAGGAATCACCATCAAACTTTGTTTCGCTGACAAGTGGCCCTTGTCAGGGTGTAGAAATTCTGTGGGATGGTGGAAAGCTGATACGTTTTCCACAGGTAGAGCAACTGATTGATTTTTTAAAAAAAGTGGCATGAAGAATTTTTAACGGAAGGTAAATAATGTTAAATTTTAATCGCAGGACCAAAATATTTGTAAGCCGAGAACCTACGGATATGCGGGCCAGCTATGATACATTATTTTCCAAAGCGAAGGGGGTCTTAAGTCAGGACCCCTTTAGTGGTCATTTATTTGTATTTATTAACAATCACAGAACATCAATAAAATGTTTGTATCATGACGGCACTGGTTTTGTGATTATTTGCAAGCGACTTGATCGGAGCACATTTTCTAGAATAAATCCTATGTACAAGGCTGAAATTATATTATCAGCAGCGGAATTTGCATTATTTTTTGAAGGTGCAGATTTTAGTAAAAGATTTGTCGATAGCCCTGTTGAAAGTAGAAACAACATTAAAAATAAAAAATTCCCAATGAGTCAAGACTTGCCGCAGGTCAGTTTATAAAAGACATTTATATGTATGAGCCAATCAGAGTTTAATAATTTAAATTTATTTACAAAATTTGACAATCTGACAAAAGCAGATTTAGTGACTAAATATTCAAATTTAGAGGTCCAGTATTTTGAAATTATTAAAGAGAATTTGCGTTTGAAGAATCAACATTTAACAGACGAGCAATTAAATTTAATAATATCAGAGCAGCTAAGTGAGTTGAATGGCACAATGTACGGAGCAAGTTCTGAGCGGTATAAAAAGCCTGAGTCTGTAAAGCCAAAAAACATTGATCCACTTCCACGTCCAAAAAAGCCATCTGAAAGATATCCAAACATCCCAGTTCGCGAAGAGAAAATAGTTTTTACAGAAATACCAAATTGTGACAGCTGCGGTAAAATGATGACTGATTCTGGAATGTTTGAAGAATCTGAGCAGTTAAATGTGATTCCAAAAAAATTTGAAATAATAAAATATTTAAGATCAAAATATCGTTGTTCATGTCAGGCCTGTGTAAAAACAGCACCACTACAATCAAGAATTACAGATGGGTCAAGTTATTCAGATGATATGATCATTGATGTCGTGTGTACTAAATACTGTGATCTGATTCCGATGGATAGGTATGTGCAGATGGCGGCACGCGGTGGTTTAATGGGTCTGCCACCGCAAAGTTTAATTGAGCTGACACATCATTTTGCAAATTATTTAACACCAGTTTATGATTTAATAAAAAAAGACATTCAAAAATCTAGGGTGCTCCATGCTGACGAGACGCCGCATAAGATGCTTGAGGGATCAGAGATTAAATCTTGGTATTTGTGGGGATTTACGAATTTAAAAAATTGTTATTTAGAGTGCCATGACACAAGAAGTGGCGATATAGCTTTTGAAATGCTAAAGAACTCAAAATGTGAAGTTATAGTGTCTGATGTTTTTGGAGGTTACAATAAGGCGATGACGTCTGTTAATTTATTAAGAGCTGAAAGTAATCAGGAATTAATATTTAATGCCAATTGTAACGCTCATGCCAGGCGTTATTTTTTTAAACCACGTTTTAATTACCCACAATGCGAGTTTTATTTAGAAAACTATCATCAAATTTATTTATTAAATACTGAGGCTAAAGAAAAACCACCAGATGAAGTGTTGCAAATACGTCAAAGGATGAAAAAGTATTTTTTAGCTATGAAGGAAAGAGCTGAAGCTGACATATTATCTGGAGATTTTCCAGTGCAAGGAAAATATTATAAGGCTTTGAATTATTATTTAGAAAACTACAATAAGCTGATTTATTTTTTAAATTATGCAGATGTGGCCATTGACAATAATGCACAGGAAAGACTTTTACGTAGTCACGTTGTGGGTCGTAAAACTTGGTATGGGACTCATTCTGAGCGTGGAGCTGAAACAGCAGCGAAGCTTTTTACAGTTATCGAAACCTGTAAGTTAAATAAAATAAATCCGCGTGAATATTTAAAAAATCTGGTCCTTGATCTG
>JAYVKY010000424.1:0-4294 GCA_043767965.1 Pseudobdellovibrionaceae bacterium | reverse complement strand
ATCGCCAGTTTGATTCTGGCTAGCTCGATGATTTATACGACAAAAACAGATTGGATTTTCGCCGGAATGCCTGCACCAAGCTTCATAGGCTATGCGATAGCTCTTTTTTTAGGAATCGTTGCCTTTTTTAATTACATTCGCGGTAAATGAAATGTCATTACGAATGTACTGAAACGTCGTGAATACGTAATGATGACTGCGATGGCTGAAATGGCAATGTCTTCTTTAATAAAAAATAATTTTGACTTAGAACAGTATAAACAACCTAAATTCTTAAATATAGACTATCTTTATGCATATGATTTGTGTATATTATGTGCATGAGAACAACACTTATTTTACAAGATGCTCTGATTAAAAAAGCGATGAAATTATCGCATCAAACTGAAAAAACAGCTGTGATACATTTGGCACTGCAAGCACTTATTGAAAAAATTGCTCAAAAAAATTTGATTTCATACGGTGGCAAAGCCAAAGATTTCAAAAAAATTAATCGAAATCGCTAATGATAACTCTTGTTGATACATCAGTTTGGATCGGACATTTTAAAAAATCTGATTTAAAATTAGTTTCACTACTTGAAAATACGCAGGTCGTAACACATCCGTTTGTATTAGGTGAATTATTTTTAGGTCGACCAAAAAATAAAGACGTTATTTTTGATCAACTTCACCTGCTACCAAAAATTAAAAATATTGAATATCCTGAAATTTGTCATTTCATTAATGAGTTTAAATTGAATCAAAAGGGCCTTGGCTTTATTGATATTTCTTTATTGGCATCAGCTTACTACACTGAGATTCGAGTTTATACGCTCGATAAAAAATTGGATGCTATTTCTAAGAAAATTCTGAATGGATAATTACTTACGCCAATAATGGCAGGTGTATCCACCGGGGTTTTTCTGTAAATAATCCTGATGATAATCTTCGGCATTAAAAAACTCAGTCGCTGGCACAATTTGTGTGACCACAGGATTTGCCCATTTTTTTGAATTGTCGACTTTGGATTTCACTTTTTCAGCGACAGATTTTTGCTGCTCATTTAAATAAAAAATGACAGATCGGTACTGCGTACCTTTGTCATTACCCTGTTGATTTAAGGTGGTGGGGTCATGCAATTGAAAAAACAACTCGATAATGCTTTCATAAGAAATTTTTTCTGCATCAAAAATAACTTTCACAGCTTCGGCGTGATTGGTTTTGCCGGTTTTGACTTTTTCATAAAGTGCTGACTGCGCATCGCCACCGCAGTAACCCACTTGTGTTTGGCTGACGCCGTCTATTTTTCGAATTAATTCTTCGACACCCCAAAAGCATCCGGCTGCAAAAATAGCTGTTTCTGTTTTCATGTATTTTTACTTTTTTTTCTCTGACATAATCGTTAACATTTCAAACATTACATCCACGGCAGCAAGGCCAGTAATTTGCGATTGATCATACGGTGGTGATACTTCAACAATGTCGGCGCCCACCAAATTTTCAATTTTGAAGGCGCGCAGTATTTGCTGGGATTCGTAGGTTGTCATGCCACCGGGCACCGGCGTTCCCGTGCCCGGCGCATACGCTGGGTCTAAACAATCAATATCAAAACTGATGTAGGTAGGCCCTTTCATTTTTTTTGTCAGGGCTGAAATTTTTTCTGAAAGCTTCTGTACTGGTGTTTGCTTGATTTGATCCATATCAATAATTTTTATTTTATGTTTTTTTATAAAATTTAAATCTTCTTTTGCGGCAAGCGGTCCGCGAATGCCGATTTGAATCATGTTTTTAGAATCAACAAGGCCTTCTTCAACCGCGTGTCTGGCAAATGCACCATGATGATATTCACAACCCCAAGCTGCGGGGTATGTATCAAGGTGAGCATCAAAATGAATAAAATTTAATTTTCCGTACTTTTTATAAAGAGCACGTAAAATAGGTAACGTCGTTGAATGATCACCGCCCACAGAAATAAATTTCTTTTTTGATTGAATAACTTCTGTCACAAACTTCTCAATTTTTTCATACGTTTGTATCTGGTCGATTGGAACAATGGGACAATCGCCAATATCTGCTACTTGCATTTTTTCAAATAGACTAACTGCTTTGGTCATATGAAACCCACGACCAAGACTGGAACATTCGCGCACCAACGTCGGTGCAAAGCGCGCCCCTGGTCGATACGACACACCACCGTCATAGGGTGTGCCAAAAAGGGCCACATCAAAATTTTCTGACAGCTCGGCCATTGGCAGTCTGAAAAATGTTTTAATGGCTGAGAATCTTGGAAATTCGCGGCCGCTGATGGGTTGAAATTTATTTTTTTTCGTATTCATAATGTAGATTATCTGGCATTTTCTACACTATGCAATCAGTTTTTCCGTATCAAATTTCGAAAAATATCAATGACGACAGAACACGTCTGATCAAGTGGTACAAAGAAAATAAGCGCGACCTGCCGTGGCGAAAATCAAAAGACCCATACCGTATTTGGATTTCAGAGGTCATGCTGCAACAAACTACCGTCAGCGCAGTCATTCCGTATTATGAAAAGTTTATGTCGCGCTTTCAGAACATTCATGATTTAGCAGATTCAACCATCGAAGACGTCTACGTTATGTGGGCCGGGCTTGGATATTATTCACGAGCCAGAAATTTACATAAATCAGCCCAAATAATTTCGAAAATGATTTTATGCGGAAGCGGTTTTCCGCAAAGTTATCAACAGCTTTTAGATCTTCCAGGGTTTGGACCGTATACTGCCCGCGCCGTATCTAGTCTGGCGTTTGACGAAAAAACGGGCGTGCTAGACGGGAATGTTATTCGTGTCTTATCTAGAAAATATGGAATTGATTCGGATTGGTGGCAAACCACGGCCCGTAATGATTTACAAAAAATAGTTGATCAGTTGGCGCAAACGACTCAGGTTTCAGAATTAAATCAGGGTCTGATGGAATTAGGCGCAACAATCTGTACACCCAAAAAAGTTTTATGTTTAATGTGCCCCTGGGTAAAAACCTGTGTCAGTCGCAACCAAGATCGCATTTTAGAACGCCCTCGCCTGCGCCCGCGTGCTGCATTTGAAATTTGGCAGTGGGATTTTCAAGTGCACGCTCGAAAAAATAAATTCACTACAGAAATTTTTTTAGTTGAAAACGCAGCGACTCCTTTTTTGAAAAAAAACTGGCTGCCGCTATCATCTGCAAAAAAAGTTTTGAAAAAACCAAAAAAATACGATCTAAAACATGGCGTAACTAAATTTAATATTTTTTGTGATGTCACATTAAGTTCAAAGCGAACTAGACCAAAATCCAAATCATTGGTGGGCCGTTGGGTTGATATCACCGAAATTCAAAAAATTAACCCAACCAGTTTAATGAAAAAAATTTTACAGCATCTTAATATAGCTTAAATCCTGGACCAACTTCGAATTTGGCTATAGACTGAAGTTATGCCGTATTTATGCATAAGACTAAGTATTCTGTTATTTTTTAGCTTTAACGCCCAGGCTGCCCCCCACCCCGGGACAGGATCTTCAATTTTAAACCAGCCCCGTGGCGGAGCCGTATTTTCACAAATGGGTTTTAAATTAACAGCCGTGCCCACAGGGTGGAATTTAATTTCAGATGACCGCATTGATATAAATAAAGACTTGCAAATCGAACTGGCAAAAAGAAATTCAAATACCACAGATCATATGGGTCGTATCAGTTTTAAAGCAGAACATACAAAAACAAAAGTCGATCTTGAAACCTATGTTAAAAAATTTCTGCGCGATTACAACCAATACGGTTTTGATGTATCAGGCCTTCAATCTTTGCGTGAAAAACATTCTGTGATCGTCGATATCAACCAAAAAAATAAAAAAACTAGATCGCGCCAAATGTTTTTTCAAAATGGAACTCGCATCGTTACGGCTACCTGCACCGACGAATTCGAAAACTTTGATAAAACCATTACAGAGTGCAATCAGGTTTTTAGTGGACTTGTATGGACGACAAATAAGTAAATTGTTTATTAAGCCCAATTCCCCGTATTCTGCCTAACCAAATACTCGCTTTAAAAATGATTTCACGCGACTGCCAAGACCCGCGGGTTGGCTATTTTTACGAAAATTTCTGCCTGCTGCTGATACCACAGGTTTTGTCGTTTTTTTATTTTTTAATTTTAAATCTTTAGGTGAAGTTTTATTCAAACTAGGTTTTGCCATTGTATCAAATTTCTTATTTGAAGTCGCTGCCGCAGTCGTCGGATTTAATTGATATGTGTTATTGGATTTAATTGCTGCACGGTCTTGACCAGTGCCACTTGCT
>JAYVKY010000423.1:0-4073 GCA_043767965.1 Pseudobdellovibrionaceae bacterium | reverse complement strand
CTGTCATTAGGCGACTGGTTAGGGATCGAATAATTATATGAATACTTTTAAAAAAATAATCATCTTTTTTTGTTTTTTCCAAATTCAATTTTTATATGCACAAAGTATTGACCAAGAAATCAATGCAGAAGATTATCGCTGGCTGTATGAACAAATATTTTCGCCGCAGTCGCGGCAAGATTTTCCCAATGAATCCTTTAAATCATTCAAAGTTCATTTATTAGATTCGTATAAAGTTTTTATACAGCCTGCTGACATTGCATTTAAAAACTTGAAAGCTATTGGTCAAATTCAAGGACAAATAACGTACGCCTCGGTTTTTAAAAAAACATATAGGTATCATGTTTCAGTATCAGCACAAAACGAATTAATACTGAAGGTTCGTATTCATTTGAAAAACCCCACTGCCAAAGACCTCATTATTTTCAAAGGTAAATTGCAACAGGCTGAAAATCTGTGGAATTACAATAAATTAAAAACGAATTTTAATTACTCTTTTAAATTCGAAATTGTAGATCAGGCAATCAACTCAGATTTTTCTGTTACAATTTTAGATCATACACGAGGGCCTTATGATACGTTTTGGAGTCGCGATTGGCCACCGAATGTGATTGCACATGAAGTTGGTCATATGCTGGGCCTGGGTGACGAATATGAAACTGTAACTGGTAAATTTGATTGCTTAAGGGCCTCATTGATGTGCTCAGCGTGGTCCGGAAAACATTTAGGGCACGAATATTACTTTGTTTTAAGACGTTTGTTTGAAAATATTGATGTTTTTGAATTATAATTCATATGTTCGAATGAAATTAGTGCTTATTATAGATTTTATACACTTTAATTAAAGTAAATTCACTTAATCATATTAATATTAATATAAATATTTGATTATTTTAACATCAGATGATATATTCATATGATCATATGAAAAAAGATATAAAAAATGAACTTATTGATTTGGGAATACTTATTCAGACTGAACGTAAAAAACGAAATTTAACTCAAACGCAGTTGGGAGAAATTTCAGGTACCAGTATCAATTTCATCAGCCAGATTGAATCCGGAAAAACAACAGCACAAATCGGCAAAGTTTTTCGCGTGATTCAGGTTCTGGGTTTTGAATTGCACGTTTTGCGCGGATTGAATGATGTTGCTATTTCAAATCAAAATCAAGTGGAAAAATAATGTTGAATGCAAAACAAATTCAGAAAATTAAAATTTTAAAAAATGATATTTATGTCGCAGATCTAATTCGGACAATTAACGGTTGCGAAATTCATTTCGTCGATTCAATTTTTGATCATAAAAATAAATACAAAAAATTAACTTTAAATATTGCGGTTGATGAAAAAATAAAAAAATACATAGGCGTTGGTCTGCCGCCGTATTTCGCAGGGCTTTTGCCAGAGGGTTTAAGACTTAAAGCCATCGTGAAGAAAATTAAAACATCCGAAGATGACTTATTCAGCTTGCTTGTGGAATCAGGTGATGACCCTGTGGGCGATATTCATTTTGAGCGCATAGATAATCAAATTTCATATTCTGAAGTCCCCAAAGATTTTGAACAAATCAGAAAAAATCTAAATTTGGGATTCAGTTTTGATTCAAAATCAATATCCGGAGTCCAATCGAAAATATCAGCAGATCGTGTGACTTTGCCCATATCACTCAAAAAGAAAAAGAAAAATTATATTTTAAAATTATCGACGGATGAATTGCCGGATATCGTGCAAAACGAAATGGCCTGTTTGCAAATTGCAAAACTGAGCGGCCTTGATGTAAACAGGGCCGTTATTGTTCATGATATAAATAAATCCGAAGCATTATTGGTCGAAAGATTTGATCGGCAGTGGAATAAAAAAACTAAAAATTGGGATCGTTTTTGGCAAGAAGACGCCTGCCAGTTTTTGAATCGATACCCAGCTGATAAGTACGTAGTTTCAGTTCAAGAGGTTGCTGATGGAATTGCTAAATACTGTGCCAGTTCTGAAATCGAAGTTTTAAATTTACTACAACAGGTGGCCTTTTCATATTTGATTGGCAATGGTGATCTACATACAAAAAACTTAAGCCTAGTTCGAAGCAGTGCTGATTCTGGGTTTGTGTTGTCACCGTGCTATGATATTGTTTGTACAGCTTTATACGGCGATGAAAAGATGGCTCTGATGATGGATGGCAAAAATCAAAACTTGAAAGCCAAAAATTTTATTGAGTTTGGGCAAAGATATAATTTGCCGGAAGCGGCAACCAGATCTATGTTGGACAGGTTAGTGACGAGGTTCGAAAAAAATCATTCGATTCTATTCTCTGTCCCGTTGGCGCTCAACAAAGAAAAATTTCTAAAGCAAATATTTAAAGAACGAATTGGGCACTTAAGTTAAAAAATTATTCCAGACATATTAAAAATGATTTCAGATTGGCCTTTTCATCGGGAAGCTCGAAATCAAGTGATGGCAGAATACAATTTAAGTTTATATTTTTAATTTGCAGATTTTTTTGTGCTGCTAAAATTATTTCTTTCAGCGTATCAATATATAAATCATCCGCCGTTGTTGAAAATAAATAATAACCCTGCGGATTTAAGCATTTCAGACAATTTTCAATCAATTTTTGGATTTCACGTTCAATTTTAAATACACCCTTTTCACGTCTATAAAACGATGGCACATCACAAATAATTAAATCAAATTTTATATTTTTTAATTGGCACTGCTCAATATAAGTTAGGCTATCACGAAGTAAAAACTTATGCGGTTCTTGATTTAAGTTATTAATTTCAAAATTTTGACGTGACCAATTTAGATTATTTTTATTTAAATCAACAGACGTCACAGATGCTGCAAGGCCCGTGGCTGCGCATACGCCATAGGCACCGGTGTAGGAAAATAGATTAAGGACAGTTTTATGTTTAGAATTAAGTAAGACCCAATAACGCTGCAGCCTTTGATTTGTAAACAATCCGACATTGTTTTTGATATCAGCATGCAATTCGTACTGAATTTTATTTTCTTTGGCGATCCAAGATTTGGCATGTTCGATTTGATTGCAGCCAAATTGATCGATAATTAAATCTTGATTTTTAAATTTGTTTTTATGATGAACCAATCTAAAGCATTGAAGGGGATCGGCTGTGGAAAATAGCCGTCGTCTGCGATCTGTCTCGAAGGTAATGAGGGCTTGCTGTGTATCGCAGAGTAATTCGAGGTTTTCAAAATACGTGGGCGGTTTAGATTCAATAACCAACCCATTAGGAAATTCAATTTTACAATTATGTAGACATAAAAATGGATAATAGTGACCATTATATTTATCATCGCCTAAAATTGAAATACCAGCGACCTTGGCATGAATGCGAATTTGATGATTACGTCCTGTATGGGGCGTGGCCTGCCATAATTCAAAACCTGATTTTTTATGAATCAATTTAAAATCCGTGTTGGCATCAAGATCTTTACCTTTGTGGGCGATGATCTGATCAATTTTAAATTCATTTTTTTCAGAAATATTTTTTGTTATGAACCAATATGTTTTTTGGACTTGGCGCTGAAAAAAAAATTCAGCATATTTTTTTGCAGACTCTTGTGATTTTGCAAAAATCATCACACCGGTGGTTGTTTGATCCAGCCTGTGAATAATGTGCAGTTTGCAATTCATATTTTTTTCGTAAATTTCAATCAATCCATCCTGAATAAATTCAGAGTGTTCAATTTTTGAATCATTGGTATGCGCATTAAAGCCATAGGGTTTGTCGATAGCAATGATGTCGTCATTTTCAAATAGAATACTGAGTAATGGATCGTGAAGTCTTAAAAAATTCATTTTTAAATTAATTTTTTTTCCAAATTCAGTAATGCTGTTTTGATTTTTAATCCACCAGCATATCCGCCCAATGTGCCATCGGCAGAGATGACTCGGTGGCAGGGAACAATGATGGCCAACGGATTTTTACCGTTGGCAGAGCCTACAGCACGCACTGCTTTCGGATTTTTTATTTTTTTTGCGATGTCTGTATACGAAATAGTTTGTCCGTAAGGAATTTGCGCCAGTGCTTGCCAAACTTGAATTTGAAAATC
>JAYVKY010000422.1:0-2201 GCA_043767965.1 Pseudobdellovibrionaceae bacterium | reverse complement strand
CACGCCAAATCAAGTCGACGAAATGAATAATAAAACTGAATTATTGAAACAATTAAAATGTCTCAAAATAAAATGCTGGACAGAACGAAAAATTTATTGAATACATAAAAAACAAACTAACCAATCACACTAAATCTGTGAAAAAAGTCCCACTTGAGAAAAAACACCACAATTAGAAATCAAACTCAGCAATGAGGCATTTTATGCTTAGTGAAAAAATATTTTAGCGATATCATGTTTTTCAGTCACTGAGTTAGAACAAAAATACTTGTTTAGTCAGTTGATAAAAGTTTATCAAGAGGTACAAAGCAGATCGGTGTTAGGTGCTAACAGAGCTTCGGGTAATTAAGTTGGCAGATTTAAATAATGACAATAAGGGTAGCCTTCAGGCTTTAAAATGACTTCGGTAGAGCTTAAACAAGTCGGACTGAAATAGTTAAGTCAGCCCGAAGGTTTTTTAATTATCTACGGTCATCAGGTCTTTGTTATTACTGTTCAGCATCAGAACGTCTGTTGTTATGGCCACCGGATTTTTCAGGATTATTTTCATAGGCTTTATCTGGTGGGGGTGTTTTATACACTAGACTAGAAACCCCATCCGGTTGTTTGCTACACCAGCTATTAGGGGTACCAGTTTTTTTATCACGAAGATGAGCATCTGGCTGCCCATTATTACCTAAGCAGCAGGTGTTGTAGGATGGGATGGCATTATTCTTATCGTTAAACCACTCTTCAATTGTTTTTCTGTTTTTATCCCTGAGGTCGGTGGCGTCGATTAGGCCGAGCTTTCCTGTATTTTTAATAAAATCTGCATTGTGGCGATATAAGTCGGCTGTTTGATTATTAAGAGCCTTCAGCTCTGCAATTTGTGATAGAGCATTAAGTTTATCTTTTTCAAGTATATCACAACTGTTTAGGTCTTTTTCAACGGCGCTTAATCTTTTTTCATTTTCGGAGTTTGTATCATTTACATAATCTCTCCAGATTTTTCGTTTTGCTTTTGTTTTTCGATTATTATTATAATTTTTTTGTGTATCGCTTGGAGTATTATAAGACGCATCGTCGCCAACTATTCTGGTTTCCGCTATCTCGAAATCATTAATAAGAGCTCTGTTCTCGCCATCATAGGTTAGAAGTTTTAAAAATTTTCCATAATTAACCTGTTCATCATTTTGTAATAAGTATTTTCTTGTTTTATCAACACACTGTTTTAATGTTGCAGCAATTGTATTCTTAAGTTCGGCAACGCGTTTATTTAGCGGCTGCGCTTTTTGCTTGATTTCGTCTGGAGTTAAAGACCCCTTGCCTGAATTACACTTTTCGTAGCTTTCAACATTATTAGATATAGACCCATATTTAACAGTTGAATCGTGTCCGTCTTTTTTGCAACTATCAATTTCACGATAGCAGGCTTGGTTGATTGGATATGGTTGTGATCCGTCAGGCTTCGGATATCCACTTTCTGCACAGGCTTTGCCTAAATTATTAAAATCGGCATCAAATCCTTTGCTCGCATTTTCACATTTTATGGTATCCAACTCTTGGCACGATTTTTTTCTTGCATCATTAAGTATGGGGTTTGAGTTTGCTTGGGCATTTACTTCATTACAGACGCTTGTTGAAACTAGATCAACGCGTTTTTGTAAAGTAGCACAGGTAGCTTTTTGGTCCGGTGTCATTGGTTTATCTCTTGGTTTGGTACATTGTGTATTAACTGCATTTGTTGCATCGATTATTTTTTTAAGAGAGTCGTTAATACTCGCGTCGCTGTTATTATACATTTTTAATACATTAGAGAAATCGACTTGATTGCATTGTGCGGTGGCATTGTTTCTCTGGCTACGATTTGCAAAATCAATACAGGCGTTATCACCGTATAAAGCCGGGTTACAGGCAACCTTATCTGGGCCACATGCTTGATTTCTTAATTTTGATTCGTCCGTAAAACTGCAAAGCCCGCCGTTTAAAATCCCCACATTGCCGGCAATAATGCAGCTGTTTGGTGCGCTCTCTTTCGCCCAGACTTTATTTAGTAACAAATGTAATAATAGGTTAGAATTTTTTGCATAAAAATCATTGCCGTAAAAGGCTCTCTGTGCGGACTCTGCTGCTATTAAAGCTTCGCGTAGATTTGTGAAATATTCGATCTGTTTTTTCTTAGACATTGATTTAATTTCTTGCGCTGTCAGCGTTATTGCGGG
>JAYVKY010000421.1:0-6349 GCA_043767965.1 Pseudobdellovibrionaceae bacterium | reverse complement strand
CCGCCCCACCATTTTACAAATGAAACTCTTCGCCTAATAAATTTCACAAATAGGGCTATTTCAGGGCTTGTAATGTGATAAGTTATTGATATTACTTAACAAGTGGAGAATCCACCATATCTGAACCCTGGAAACAGGTCTAAGCTGTCAAGTGATGTCAGATTTTAATCAATCAATTTTTCTATTTAAATTCCGAATAGAAACATAAGTATTTGAATTTATTAAACTATAATTAATACATAAAATCGTTTAAAATTAAAATATAACAAATTCATATAAATATGTAATATAATTAAATCGTATAATAAGGAGCTTATGAAAACTGCTAAAAACCATCTTGAAATTGGAAAACTCATTAAATACCACAGACAAGCACAAAATTTTTCTCAAAAAGAATTAGCTGAAAAATCCGGTTTAACACAACCTGCAGTTTCGCATATTGAACACGGACAAGGTGGAAGTTTACGAGCCATCGAGGCGATCATGCAAGCGCTCAATTTAGAAATCGAATTTCATCCGCGACAAAGTATAGATAAATCAAACTTAGTGTCGTTCGTCGATTAATATGGGGCGAAATAAAATTGGCGTTTTAAAACGAAAAACCAATGGTTCAGTTGAATTTCGTTATGACGACGACTGGGTCGAAAAAGGGTATTCAATTTCAATATCTTTACCGTTGATTGATCGCGTGTTTACTGGGCAAGAAGCATATTTTTATTTCGATAACTTATTGCCCGACAACAAACGCATTCTTGAAGCCGTGGCCCAAAAATTTCAAACACCAAGTACAAACGCATTTGATATTTTATCTGTGATAGGGCGTGAGTGTGTTGGCGCGCTTAGTTTTTTTGACGAAGATACCGTCCCAGTATTTTTAGAAAAAATGAATGTGCGTTTGATCTCTGAAAACAAAATTGCTGAACGCTTGGAAGATTTTCACTGATCGGAGCCACCCAGTTTCACGCTTGGGAGCCACTTCGGATATAGAAAAAGTTTTAGTTATTTAATTCCTTACTGTCAAGTTTTTTAGCCTTTACTTTTCGATAACTTTCACCCTTCATTTCTATTTTTACAGCGCTATGTTCAATCAGATCTACAATAGCTTCCAGTATAACAGTGTCTTCAATAACTTCATTCCAATGAGCCAGCGGCAGCTGTGTTGTAAAAAATGTCGACTTGGATATTGAACGTATTTCTAAAAGTTCTTTTAAATCCTGAGCCTCTGTGGAACTGATTTTTCTCATTCCAAAATTATCTATTATTAATACATCAAAAAGTGATAACCTTTTTCGTGTCGATAAATATCGGTTCAACCTGCGCCCCTCATTGATCATTAAAAATAACTCCGTGACCTCTTTTAATAAAACTGTTTTTCTGTGCGAACAAGCATACCTTCCAAGTGCTTCAGCTAAATAACTTTTTCCAACGCCAGTCTGACCTACAAAAACCACAGGTCGTGCCTGCTCAAGCCAGTTTAAACTCATTAATTCTTGTAACTGATTTTTTGTAACACCACGTTTTATTTGCAAATCAAATTCATCTAAAAAAGCATTCCTTTTAAAATGAGCTAACTTTATTTTCTTTTTTATAAAGTCCTCATCACGGTAGTCTTTCTCAACTTGAAAAAGTTTTGACAATAATTCCTCGTGATTCCAGTCCTGTTTAATAGCAATAGCTAGATCCGTTTCCAGCGTATTGAGTATTCCTAATAAACCCAGTGACTGCACCTGTTGCTTGATATTTATTAATGACATTTTTCCCTCCTTTTTGTTTGTTATTATTGTTTTTACTTAATGAACGTAAGTGTTTTTTCGAAGCATCGGATTATCTGTATTTCTGATAATCTGATCCTGAACAGGATTTACGATGTAAAGTTCATACTCTGCACGCAACTGGTTTTTAAAGTTTTCAACACGCATTTGATTGTACTTTTTTAAATCTGATAAAACTTTGATAATAATTTTTTTAAAAATATCCACAGGCAGCTTTGACCGCGTAAGCCTTGCCTCGCGGATATAACCCTGAGCCCTACGCAGATTTCCGCAGGGACTTTCTAATAATAATTCCTCAATAAATTCTTTAAACTCAGAACTAATAAAACAACTTTGCTGGATTAAATTCTGAATATTAGTCCCACGATAGGCCTGACTTGATTCAGGAACATGCTCTGGCTGGATGCTTTTTTCACCCTTGTATTTCATAAGCCTTGGGTGAACAGCAACTTTTTCTAATTTATGATAAATCTCGACAGTCTGTGAATAAATTTTTATAAAAATACTTTCACCAACTAATTTATACGGAACCGAGTAATACCGCAGATTAACACAGACTGTCCCGTCAGGATGAACTTTGCCATATTTTGATTCGCATAATTCATATTTGATGACTGGCAGGGTTTTTAATTTGCTACGCTCTTCTAAATTAAACATTTCGTGACGGGATATTTTAAACCGACTATGCTTTTTTTCATTAATCTGTAAAACTGTATTTTGTAATTCCTTGTTGATTTGTTTTAACGAAGTAAATTTTAAATTTCTAGTCCGCCACTTAAATAATCGCTGAACTATTTTTACGGCACCTTCAACTAAAGCTTTATCCTTCGGACTATACACCCTGGCCGGCGACACTGTAATTCCATAATGCTTTGTAAACCGATTATATTCAGGATTTAAATCTGGATCATATCTGTTGGCTTTTATGACTGCTGTTTTTGCATTGTCGGGACAAATAACCTCCGGCACACCGTCGTAAAAACTAAACATTGATTCATGGGCTGATAAAAAATCTATTTCCTTCATCGAAGAATAAGCTTTTGCAAAAATTAATTGCGAGTACCCTAAACAACCTACAAAAATGTAGCATTTATTTATTTTTCCATCACGTGGATCAGTCCAATTAATAATGTCACCGGCCCAGTCGACTTCAACACGTTCGCCTGGGTTAAACTGACGGTGAGTATAAATATGGATACTTTTTATATAAATATTTTGTAAAATTTGAATACGATGTTAACTGCTGAACTGATTCTTCCCAAATAAATTTTAATGGATGCTTTAATCCAATATCTTTCAGTAGGTCTTCCCAGTTCAGTAAATTCATCCAATCTGGTAACCCAGTCGATGTTTCAAATGAATATTTTCCAGATCTAATGTCCGCTATTGTTTGTCGTCTGCGACCCACAGCTTTTGCGATTTGACGATCTGACAGGCCTTGTTCTATTTTTTGTTTAATATCTTCGTACTGAGCCACGCTTAATCCCAACTGAACCCCCTCGGATCAGTTAAGATCCTAAAGATTCTGTTATAACATTGCTCCGAAGTGGCTCCCGATTATGAAATTAGGTGGCTCCCGTTCATGCAACTCGCTGGATCCCACTTATGCAACTGGGTGGCTCCCGTTTGGTGAAATTTTCCAACGCTTAAGAAATTTAACAGGAGACAGCCAGCTGGGCATGGATCAAGATGGTGATTTTAGAATTTCGATTGCAGGGGCGCAAGAAAAAATGGCCTTGCTGTATCGAAAAGGTAAATGGTGGGAGCCTCGAGGGGCAACGCCGACCAACACGATTTTAAAAAACCCAATTGCTACGTTATTTAAAGGTACAACCGAAGACGCCATTGATTTCACAGCAAGTGTAGATAATGAATGGATTTGTTTAAAGTTGGCAGAACAATTTAATATTGATGTCGCGAAAGCATCTATTGTCGAGTTTGAAGATCAACGCGTATTAAGCGTTGAGCGATTCGATCGCCAATGGAAAGACGATTTGTTGATCCGAATTCCGCAAGAAGATTTTTGCCAGGCAACGGGGACTTCTTCAATGCTGAAGTGCAAAAAAAAAGGCGGACCTTCGATTAAGATGATGATGAATATTTTATCCAGCTCAGCAAATGCAGCAGCTGATCGAAAAATGTTTTTCAAAACTTTGATTTTTAACGATTTGATTTACAATACGGATAGCCACGCTAAAAATTTTAGTCTTTTTAATTTGCGTGTCGGATATGCTCTGACGCCTATGTATGATTTATTGAGCGCCCATTTTTTAAAATCAATGCATCAGGTGCGCTATGAAAATTTAAAATCAAGTTTAAAAGTGAATGGAAAAGAAAAATTTATCGAAATTACTTTGACTGATTGGCAGGCTGAAGCAACAAAATGTGGCCTAGCAAAAAATATTTTCGAAGACATAATTAACAAAATTCAATTATCGGTGAAAAAAATGTCTATAGGCGAAAATCAAAGACCACAATCCCTTGACTTAAATCAACTGGAACAAATATTTGATGGGATGCAAAATCGGGCACGCTTGTTACTGATTTAGATAAAGTTTTTCACAGGTTGAGCTTGCAAAAAAAGCGGAAGTGAGCCAACCCATGATGGTCGAGATGTGGAAGATGAAAAAGCTCGACATCAAAAAACTGAAAGCTGCGTTCGACAAGGCTTGAATATATTTTTGCCTTGATGATTTAAACTATTGTTTGGCTAAGTACTCTTCAAGTTTATCGAAGCTTCCGCCCCAACCTTGTGACATTCCGAGTTTGGCTTTATTGAAGGTTTCGCGTTCAGACGGTGTTGTATCGCCGATCACTTCCCATTTGATGGTCACTCGGGTTTTATCAGGACCTTCGGCGGCCAGTGTTACAGTTGTCTTCATCACTTCGGGCCACGTAGGCGCCATCGGAGGCCGAGTGATTTTTTCATTTTCATCGCAGAAGGATTGGGCGTTGGTAATTGTAAATCCGCGAGGACCCCACCAATGAGCCACCTGTTTGGGGTCAACCCAAGCATCCCAGGCCATCTTAACAGGAGCATCATAAATGCGTTCGATATAAATTTCATTCAGATTATTTTTTGTTCTATTTCATAGTTATATCAAGTATAATAACGTCAAGAAAGTGAACGCTATGAAATTTAAATTATTAGTCCCATTTATATTTTCAATTGTGCGAGCTCTAAGCTCGCAAGCGAAAGACGATAAAAAGTCTTTTAAAGATGATCTTAAAAAAACATTAACGCCGCAACAGTATAGTTGCACGCAAGAAGCAGGCACTGAGGCTCCGTTTGCAAATGCCTATTGGAACAATCACGAGGATGGTATTTACGTTGATGTCGTTAGTGGCGAGGCTTTATTTAGCTCTTTAGACAAGTACGATTCAGGAACAGGTTGGCCGTCGTTCACGAAGCCCATTGAAGATAATTCGATCATAACCAAGGCTGATCATACTGCGGGAGCGCTTCGAACTGAACTAAGATCAAAAAAAGCCGACTCACATCTGGGGCATGTCTTTGATGACGGACCTGGGCCTACTAAAAAACGTTTTTGTATTAACTCTGCGTCTTTAAAATTTATTCCTTACGCTAAAATGATAGATGCAGGTTTAGGCAAATATTTATATCTTTTTGCTGAAACTAAAAAACAGGAAATCGCTTTATTTTCTGGTGGTTGTTTTTGGGGCGTGCAGGAGCTCTTCAGAAAGCGGCCTGGGGTAATATATTCAGAGGTCGGTTACACCGGCGGTGATGAAGGCAAAGGGCGGTACAGTGATGTGCATACCGGAAAAACGGGTAACGCTGAAGCCGTGCGAATTATTTTTGATCCAAAAGTAACAAATTATACAGATATTTTGCTGTATTTTTTTAACATACATGACCCGACCACTTTAGACCGACAAGGAAATGATGTCGGCAGTCAGTATCGTTCTGAAATTTTTTATCTAAACGCATCTCAGAAAGAAATCTCAAAAAATGTTATAACTCGCGTTGAAAAATCAAAAAATTGGGGAAAGCCCGTTGTGACTAAATTATCGCAAGCAAAAAAATTTATGCACGGCGAAGAAAATCATCAGGACTATTTACAAAAGCATCCTGGTGGGTACACCTGTCACTTCCCCAGAAATTTTAAATTTTAGATTGGTTGATATCCGTAACTTTTTTGGTTTGGTTTGCTTTACGTCCGCCGCGTACTAAATCTTTGGTGTGATTGCTTTCAATCATCATTTTAACAGTTTCAATCGCGCGTGCCACCAGCGCCTGTGCGCCCTCGCGAAGATCTTTACTATTGGCGACTTGAATTACATTTTGTTCCATGTCTTCGGCCGTCCATCCCCGCGAGTGAGCGATGTAAGGAAAGGGTGGAAAGGAGCAACCAATCTCGGCAAAAAAACCCAGAAGCTGACCCGCAACGGATTGGATGTTGTCTTGGCCACCTGTAATTATTAGGCCAACTACTTTATTTTTTATCAGTTGGCGATTCGCGATCGTGATTTGGTTTTGAACGCAGTTCATTCGCTCGACCATTTTATAATATAATGAACTTGCATTGCCCCAGCGAATCGGCGTCGCAATAACA
>JAYVKY010000420.1:0-3354 GCA_043767965.1 Pseudobdellovibrionaceae bacterium | reverse complement strand
CGGCTCGAAGATAGTCCAGAATAACGAAACTAAAAGTGTTTTTTTAAAATACAGGAAATTACGTAACCAAACTTGAATCAAGTACCACCTCGAATTTGATAACCTGCTACTTTTAAAAAAACATCATTCAAATTGGCCGTACGGACTAGATAATGTGAATTCTGAACAAGTAATGAAAATTTCTGACGTAGTTCTGCAGTTTGAAAATATATAAATAATTTTTTTTCAAAATCTGGAAATTCTAGCCCTAGATCTTTTATTTTAGGCAACCAATAGTTTTTTTGATCATCAATCTCAAGCTCGATTACTTCGCTGCCTATATGTTTTTGAATAAGTTCCTGTGCGGTGCCAATATCTAAAATCATCCCTTGGTCAACAATAGCAATGCGGTCGCAAAGTCTTTCGGCCTCTTCCATATAGTGAGTCGTCAAAATAATTGTCTTTTTTTGAATTTTCAATTTTTCAAAATAATTCCAGATCCATAAGCGAGCCTGTGGATCTAGGCCCGCCGTGGGCTCATCCAAAATCAACATTTGGGGTGAATGTAAAAGTGCCCTGGCAATTACCAACCTGCGCTTCATACCACCGCTAAGTGCTTCCACGTGTTGATGCTGGTGCTCGATCAATTTCATTTCATGCAACAGATGCTCAGCACGAGCATCTGCAGAATTTGAATCCATTTGATAATATGTTGAAAATAGTTTTAAATTTTCGAGTGCGCTAAAATCTGTATCTAGGCCATCTTCTTGCGGCACAACACCAATCCTAGATTTAATTTCAGTTAATTGATCACAAATATTTAAACCCAAAACAAACAGCTCGCCACTTGTTGCAGTCACTTGACCATAAATCATTTTAAGTAATGTGGATTTACCAGCACCATTTGGCCCCAGAATGCCAAAACATTCACCTTGTTTGATTTCAAGAGAAATACCCTTAACTGCAGGTATTCCATTGTAGTTCTTAATTAAATTTTTAGCAGATAGTGCTACTGACATATTTAAAATCGTATCTGACATACGCCACAGCGTAAATAAAAAACCCGGAAGCAGGTCCGGGTTTTTTATTTAAATAGTTTTTCAGTTGAGTTTCACATCCTGTGAACTTCGTTCACATTAATCCTAATTCGTCTTTTGTTGCTTAGGACGTTTATGTGGATCTAATTCTTTAACTCGTAAACGAATGGTTTTTGGCGTGACTTCGATGAGTTCTGTTTCTTTGATCCATTCCATCGCAAACTCTAATGTCATTGGTTTAACTGGTGTCACACGAATTGCTTCATCTGAACCCGACGCTCGAACGTTTGACATTCTTTTTGCTTCTTGAATATTAACAATCATATCATTGTCTTTAGCATTTTCGCCGACGATCATACCTTCGTAAACGATATCACCGTCATTCACGAACATTCTGCCACGCTCTTGTTTGTTCCAAATCGAATAGGCATTGGCCTCACCCTGACGATCTGAAACCATCGCACCATTGATACGAGAATTGATATCGCCACGGTAATCATCATAACCATCAAAGTTCGTATTTAATAAGCCAGTACCACGAGTATCCGTTAAAAACTCAGAACGGTAACCAATTAAGCCACGTGAAGGAATTCTGAATTCTAAACGTGTACGACCCGTTCCTTTTTGAACCATATTGGTCATAACACCCTTACGCATACCTAACTTCTCAGTGACCGCGCCAACATATGGATCTTCGATGTCGATCACGGCGTGTTCGAACGGTTCTAATTTTTTGCCATCAACAGTTTTGAAAACAACCTGAGGCTTAGAAACAAGAAGCTCGAAACCTTCTCTGCGCATTTGCTCGATCAATACACCCAGCTGTAATTCGCCGCGGCCAACAACTTTGAAAGCGTCTGTCTGTTCGGTTTTTTCCACGCGGATTGACACGTTGTAAAGTAATTCTTTTTCAAGACGCTCTAAAATTTTTCTAGACGTAACTTGCTTACCTTCTTGGCCAGCGTAAGGTCCGTTATTTACCGAGAAAATCATTCCAACCGTAGGCTCATCAACTTTAATACGTGGAAGAATTTGTGGATTCGTCGCTGATGTGATGGTGTCACCGATTGTAAAATCTTCGATACCCGCGATGATCGCCATGTCGCCCGCGCCAATTTCTTGAACTGGAACTTGTGAATTCACGAAATATTGAAATAACGCCGAAACTTTAACTTTTTTCTGAGCATGTTCTTGAATACAAAGAATATCATCGCCGACTTTTACAGATCCACCGCGCATACGGCCCATTGCTAAACGACCTACGTAATCATTGTAACCAACGTTAGAAACCATTAACTGCAATGGTGCATCTTCAACGATTGTTGGAGGCGGAACTAATTCAACAATTGCATCGTAAAGTACGTTTAAGTTTCCAGTGTTGACTGCAGGGTCTAAGGTCGCCATACCATCACGCGCGATTGCATAGATTGTATGAAAATCACATTGTTCTTCGTTGGCTTCAAGATCGATAAACAAATCAAATAATTCATTATGAACATCTTGGATACGCGCATCTGAACGATCGATTTTATTAATAACAACGATCACTTTAATATTTTGTTCTAAAGCTTTTTTCAAAACGAAACGAGTTTGCGGAAGCGGGCCTTCCGAAGCATCGCAAAGTAAAATCGCGCCATCAACCATGTTCAATACGCGTTCAACTTCGCCACCGAAGTCACTATGTCCCGGGGTGTCGACGATATTAATTTTGATATCTTTATATGTAAAAGAGGCGTTCTTTGCGGCAATTGTAATTCCACGTTCCTTTTCAAGATCCATCGAATCCATCAAACGTTCTTCGACAGCTTGGTTTTCGCGGAATGTTCCCGCTTGTTTAATCAAGTGATCGACTAAAGTTGTTTTGCCGTGGTCAACGTGAGCAATGATGGCGATATTTCTGATTTTTTTTGGGTCTTGTAGCATAGTAAGCTTTCCTTTGTGTTCAGTCGAACGTTGTATCCTGTAAGCTTACGCTTACCCGTGCCCGCCCATTAAAAATTCATCACCACTTGTATCTTCTTGTTCGATCTCTGAAATCGAACTAAAAAATTCAAGAGCACAAGACAGGACTTCGTCGTTATCTTTAAGCTGAAAAATTTGTTTACGAAATGCGGATGATCCTTGATACCCTGTCGAAAACCAAGAAGCAAACTTTTTTAACTGAATATTGGTGATATGCTCGCTCGAGTGAGCCCGAATTACTAGACTGAGATCGAGAAAAATACTTTTGTAATTTCGCTTTAAATCAATTCGTAGATTTTCACCCTTCCATAGGCTTAAAGCGTCAGCAAAAATTAATGGATTTTTTAAGGCCCCGCGGCCGATAAGGACTCCGTCA
>JAYVKY010000419.1:0-6951 GCA_043767965.1 Pseudobdellovibrionaceae bacterium | reverse complement strand
CACACGAAGCTCCGTTTATTTTGGATTTAAATCTAGACTCAATTGACAAAAGTCATCTTATCTTTTTAAATGACAATAGCTCTGCACGTCTAGGACAAGCGTCGGATACAAATTATAAGGCATCTGAAATTCAACTGACAAAGAAACAAAGACTATTTTTATATACGGATGGAATTTTTGATTTGAAAAACGATGATCTTAAGAAATTAACAGAACGTGATTTTTTTAAAAAAGTAATTGAATTTGCTAATAAGAAAACAGATTTTACAGTTTATGCTGAAGATATTAAAAAATTTATTTTTAATTATCATACACAAAAAACCCTAGACGATGATGTGACATTATGTCACATAGAGATAATATGACATATACACTGAATAAAGAACAAAGAAATTTATTAATTGCAGAGCAATCAAAGCAAAATAAAAGCCACATGAAAGTGCTTAGTTCACTGAAAGATTATTCTATGGCTACAAACAAAGAGGATTGTGTTCTTGCCGAAGACAATCTGAAACCAGAACAAATTATTCAAATGTGCTTAGATCGTGATATTAAGCACGTCATTCAAAATTCAAAAATGCCAATGTTGCAAAAAATTCAGATTATAGATCAAGTTTTATCAGAGCCAATTAAGTTTTTAACGTTTAATCAAAAACTTTTTGTGGGCTCGACAGATGACCTTTCTTTTGCTTTTAATTCGAAAGAAAACCGAACGGTGCTTGTTGATCGCGTGCTTCATTTTTTACTGATAGACCCCAAAAATCATAATACTGAACATATTCTTAGAGCCGTCGAAGAATTAATAATGAACGCACAATTGCATGCTCCACGAGTCGGCGATTTTAAATCACCACATCGAATGAGTTTTTTAGCCGAAAAAAAAGGTGATTTTGTAGCGCTTTCTGTTTTTGATGACTACGGTTCAATGAATCTAAATAAATTCTTAAATAAAATACTGAATACCTTTACGGTCGGAACCGCGGACTCGATCAATTACGGTGTTGGTGGCGCTGGTCTTGGCTCGTCAATAATTTTTGGCAGTGCTGAAACTTTATTTATAGCCGTTTTACCAAAACGTATTACCCGCGTAACAATTTTAACCCCCTTAAAAGTGCGCGCTAAAGATCGCGAACTTGAACAAAAATCAATTCATATTATAAATAGTCTCTAACACAGAAAGGACTTACCCATATGTCACGCAGCCAAATTAAAACTGTTAAAAAGGATGAGTATCAAATCGTTGAATTTCACGGTCATATCGACGAAGATTTCATGCGAGTCGCAAATACAATACCTGATTCAGACAGCTATGTTTTTAATTTTAAAAATTTAGTCAGTATCAATTCAAGTGGTATTCGCGAATGGATTTTATATACACAAAAAATTAAGTCAAAAAAAGTCATCCTCACCGATTGCACCAAGGCATTTATTGATCAAGCCAGCATGGTCGAAGGGTTTGTTCCATCAGGATTTCAAGTATTGTCATTCTACGTGCCGTATTACAACGAAGAAATAGACCAAGAAAAATTAGTTCTTGTTCAATATGGTAAAGAATACACACAGGATTCACACAGTATACCTAATGAGTTTAAAGACACTGATGGAGTAACGTACGAAATTGATATTATTCCCAATAAATACTTTAAATTTTTAACAAGAAAATAAAGGACTACTTTTGACACAAGACCCAAATCATACCCCCACAGAACAATTGCAAGGACGACAAGGTTTGTATATCGTTGCAAACAAGTCGTCATTATCAATCCGGCAAACTCGAAAATTGATTGAAAGTCTAGATATTATTTATGGTTTTGATTTAGCCCAAGTTATTTTGTTGATTTCTAAAAGTAAAATATCTGGCTATTTAAATATTATTTCTGAGAAAAATGAAATCTATGGCGTCAGTTTTTCTGAAGGTGAAATTGTACAAATTGATAACCGCGACGAAAAAACATATATTGGACAACTGTTGATTACTGATGGCTATATTACGGAAGTCGAACTTAAAAATTTACTTAAAAATAAAGAATCGCGCCTTGGACAAGAATTAATTCGTTCGAAAAAAATGTCAACAGAACAACTGGTTGCCGTTCTTTTAAAGCAAACCATATTGCGCCTGACCCAATTGATTAATTCAAAATCAATACAGATTAGCTTTACAAACGCTGACGTTGAGAATAATGATATCAAAATTGCCTATCCTCAACTTGTTGGATTATCTTTCGATTGGGTATTTTCGTGTATTACCGATCAGTGGCTAAATACGCATTATTTTGAATTTAAAAATAGTACTCTTAAGTTACAAACTGAAAAATTAATATATGAATACCAACCGATCTATACAAAATTAATAGATGCCGCTGGCAAAGATTTTATTGAAATCTTTGCCAGAAAACCAAAAATTCGCCAATTAGAGTTTGAAATTTTACCTAAGACATTGCTTAGGATGATTCATCAACTTGTTCTAATTGATTGCATCGAAATTCAAACTAATGCGAAAAATCTAATGAACGAAGCCGACCTGCAAAGTTTTTTGCGTGAGCTGCACAAGGGAACACCTGAGCAAAAATTAAATAGTCTGGCCATATTCACTAAGTCCTCGATGAATGAAGTCGATGTTATTTATGAAAAACTTTTAGACAAGCTTAGTCACCTGAAAATCGATGCCGATTTGAAAAATAATCTTCTTAAAGTTGCCATGGATTTTTTGCTGAATCCAGAGCAATTAAAGTTAGCTCGAATCTTGAATGAGTCGGCTGATAAAGAAGCCACTTTAATTAAAAATATAGCTAAAGATCTTATCTATGCCAAAAAATATTTCGAGGCCTTTACTATACTTAAAAAATTAGACGAATCACAAATGAAAACCTCAAAAATTGAACTTTACGGGTTGTGGTGTTTGATTGGTCAGGCTATTGATTCAAACGCTAAGATTGATCAAAGCATCCTTAGGATTCGTATGAATAAAATACGACCAGAAGATCGTTACGATGCAGAATATTTTTATGTTTTGGCGCTTTACAATAAATATTTAAAAAAACCGATTGAATCGCAGCAATATTACATTAAAAGCTGTTCAATGAACCCCAGATTTAAAGAATTTAGAATTAGTGAAGACACTTTGCTCTCAAAAATAAAAGGGCTTTTCAAATTTTCATTGATTTTTATAATTTTAGGCGCTGCACAAAATTTGTCTTCTGAAATTGTCTCGGCGCCCATTAGGTTTACGAATCAATACTATCAATATGAAGTTACCGGTCAACGAATTCTAATTGCAGGAATTGATATAGATACAAATGACTTATCTCAAACTATCTCAGATTTGAATCTTGTTCAAATTGGGAACTGCTATGTTAAAAAAACAGAAAATACCAATTTAAAAATTTGTAATTCACCTAAATTGGCCGTGAATTCAAATCTGCGCGTATTTATTGCTAATCAGCCTGCCGAAAACTCTGGTACAGTTATTTTACAAGATCTAAAAGAATATATTAACCTTAAAGTTGTTAAAAACAGATCTATCTTCTTGGATTTTAGTGTTCGCCGTCGCGCCATTGCTCCTTATAAAATTCAAAAAGAAATAGACAGCAATAAAACGCAATTTACATTTTTAGATTTGAATAATCGAAAAAATATATGGGATGCCGAACTCGATATTTCCAAACTGACCTTTAGACTTGAATCGATTACAGAGCCTTATCTGATTTTACAAGATTATGTTTATGAAAGTTCAACAATTGAAAATGAAGCCATTGATTTTACGATGAAGTTGCCAACTGAAGTTCAATTTTCCTATAATCGAATTGGGTTAAATGCCTTGGCTGGGTTTTCAAGCTTTGAAACAGCTACATTAACCTTTAAATCGACACTGAATTCCGCCGTTGGTAAAGGCATGAAGCTTTTATTTGAACGAAACCTAGATACAAGTTCTAGCATTTATACAAATCTGATCTTTTACACCGCTATTATAACTGATGAGCGAAATGCGATTGTTGTTATTAACAAAAATTTTACATTACTCGATTTCAACCTTGGATATAAAATTTATTATGACCTTAACTGGGCCCTCAGTTACGAATTTAATTTTAGGAACAATTTTGCCACAAAAGAAAATACAGCTGGTTCCAGTCAATTTGAAATCAATCAGTCTTACGGCTATTCTTTGGGACTTACACCCGAGTATACGTTTCTTGAAAGTCGACGCTGGAACTTTGTCCTTGAGGCCTCACCAAGTGTTCTGTTTCCGCAAAAGACAGCCTACGGACAGACAGCGATAGGATATGCTTGGGGTCTTGGACTAAAGTCAACATATAAGATGAAAGCTACTCGAATATACGCCGGCTTAAATTATGAAGATCGCACGTTTAATTCACCAGACGCAAAATATAAAAATAAAGATTTAATCTACTCTGTTGGCTTTTATTATTTACTCTAGTCTGTAGATTTTTTTATTTCAGAAGCTAATTTTCGTGGAGATTTTATTTTTAAGGCCGCGGTATCAGACCAATCTGAAATTAAACTTGGACTGTATGATTTGACACGCCAATAGTACTGTCCCTGTGCAATCGTTTCATTCAATACAATAAATTCTTTCTCTGTCGTATACGTTTTAATGATCTTACTGAAATCTTCAGTCGTTGAGATTTCAACGTAGTGCCCCGGAGCCTTTTTGATATCAGTATTTACCCATGATAACCGAATAAATTGACCTTCTGTTTTCTGAAAAAAGAAGGACATATTTTTATTCTTAGTGTCTATTTGTGGCGCCATAAGATTAAAATTTTTATTATATTCAGTATAGGCCAATCTATCAGATTTTGTTATTTCTTGATTTTTAATAGAAAATGCTTTGACGCGGTAATATTTTTTTCCAAAATCGTTTAAATTTACTTTATATGAATGAGTACGTATCTTGTCAGTTTCTGTCACTTGTGTAAAAAGTGGATCTTCTGAAAATTCGATTTTGTAATAACTCGCGGTTGGAACTTTTGCCCATTTTATTTCAAAATCAACTGGTTTTGCTGGCTGATCAGATGTTCTTGCATTCATGACAAAACTTTTAATCGGATTCAATAGTTTCACAGGCAAAAACGTAATTTGAATTTGTCCTTCACTTGAAGTCGCTGGTAAAAATTCTTTCTTGTCGCTTCGTGCCTCTATAGAATACTTATACTGATAAACCCCAGCGATTGGATTAAATTCATAAAATGAATTTTTTGTTTCAATTTTTTGTAGAATATCATTAGAACTCTCAGCGTCGGCGATATTCACAACATAATAATCTGCATAAGGAACTTGGCTCCACTCGAATCGTTTGCTTTTGTCCGAGGCCTTCATTAAAATATTTTGTTGATTAAGTGCAGGTGTCGCAAGCTGAACAATCACTGGCTCTGGCACTGGCACGACCTCAACAACAACTGGCTTTCTTTTTTCAATCAGTTTTTTGGTTAAACTTGCAATTGCTCTATTTTTTTTCTTTAATGGTAAATCGACTTTACTTTTCTGAAGCTTGATTTCAGGCTTAATGCAATCGTCATTGTTTATAATTGTCATTTCATCATCTGAATCAGATTTAACTGAATGCTTTACACCACAAATCGTAACTTCAATCATTTCATTTTTCTTAACTTGCGCTTTCATGCTTCCGAACATTATTTTAAAATTTTTAACATTTTGTTTTTGATCAAATTTAATAAGCGAGTTTTCTAGGATTTGTACTTTTTGACCATCGAGTAATTCGACAGTCGCAGTCGAATTTTCGCCAGCAAAAACCTGATCACCATTACGAATGGATTGATTTTTTGATGATTTAGACCAATCAAATTGATCTTTCTTTTTAAGACGAACATCATTCAAAATTACTGTGGCCTTTGCAATAATTGGTTGATCTGAATTTGATTGGGAACTGCTGTATAAATCGAAAAATAAAATAAAAAATGTACCGCCAAATATAAGGCTGCACATTAATACTATTCGAATATCATTTTTCGAAATCCCCTTGAACATAATATAGTTTCGTCAAAACTTAGGTGATTCTGAAGAAAATCGCCTAAAAATTATGTTATTTATTTTTTGTATATTTTATTGACACTAAATGAATAATTAAAGATTTCAGACCCCACCCCCGATACAGAGCTGAATGAAAAAAAATTATCTGCTCATTTTTCTTATCTTTTTACTCTCGTGCTCTCAAAAGCAATTTGAGTCGCAAATAAATTTAGAATCTGCTGACACTGACCAGAACAGCACTTCCATTATCAATGACCATGCGATATTTAAATACGAACCACTGGCCTGGGAAACCCAGATCAAGGGCTCGGAAGAATGGTCAACTACGATTTATAATGTGATACGTAATGAAGAGCCACAAATGCTTGGTCAAAATGTAGCTGATGATATCGAAATATTTTGTCCAAAATATAGAAAATTAAATGAGGACCAGCGCTTAAACTTTTGGGGTCAACTTTTGGTTGGCATTAGCAAGTATGAAAGTGGTGGCTGGAAGTTAAATACCTATTTTGTTGAAACATCTTTTAGTAAACCAGACCCTGTTACAAACAAACAGGTCGCCAGCGAAGGCTTATTACAGCTTTCATATCAAGATGAGATTTATAATAACATAGAATGTGGTTTTAACTGGAACCTCGATAAAAACTATAAATATGATGACCTTAAAAAAACAATTTTTAATCCTCACAACAATTTACGCTGTGGCACTAAAATTTTAGCAAAACAACTTCTAAGAGAACGATCCTTATCAACACAAACTGGGGTTTACTGGTCTGTATTGCAAAAAAATGGGAAGTACACTAAAGTCGCTGAAATTTCTGCCCTCACGAAGAAACTGAGCTTTTGTAAATAATTATTTTTGTACAATTTCTAGCGCAGCAGGAGCCACTCGAACACCATGAGCGGGCACGTCTTTTAGAATGACTGCATTAGCTCCGATTT
>JAYVKY010000418.1:0-2191 GCA_043767965.1 Pseudobdellovibrionaceae bacterium | reverse complement strand
AAAAGTCATAGTTTGCTCTGCTGAATTTTCCAAGTTCAAAACCTGATAAGTTGTAAAATTAGGATTACCTAAATAGGCTTCGCCGCGTTTGAAGTGCATTCTATAAGTACCGTCAGGGTAAGTGTTCCGTTGATAATCGGCCAAAGGGCTACGCAACTCCCAAGAATAATTTCCGTTTTCCTTTAAACATATCGAGTGCTTTAGTCCGAGCTGAACAACTATATTTTCTTCTAATTGCTGTGTGCGAACAGATGTAATTTCAAATTTAGTTGCGCCGATATGGCCCACTTTTGAACAGGTGTTATCGAATGCCGCCGAAGATGTTTGAACAAACAAAAATGACATAACTAATGCTAACGCTAACTTGAACATATAAACCTCGTGTCTTGTGAGTAATTTTTCACAAACCAAAGCCTATTGTCAGCAATATTATTAAGGAAATTTAAGGATTAACAGACGAGGACCGACGACGTTCTAAATAGCCCACAATAAAAATGGAAAGTTCATAAAGAAACCACATAGGGAACATCAGTAGAATCATACTCAGCGCGTCTGGCGGTGCCGCTATGGCCGCAACGACAGTAATCAAAATTACTGCGTAACGACGCTTTTCTCTTAAAAATTTCTGACTCACAATCCCAAGGAGTCCTAAAAATGAAATAATGACCGGCATCTGAAAACAAAGTCCGAAAACAACCGCTGTGTGCGTTAAAAAGCCGAGGTAATTATCAATTGTGATCATCGGTGTATCAACCGAACCGCCAAAGTTCATTAAAAACTTAAAGGCCATCGGTAACACAACAAAATAACTGAAAACTAATCCCATTAAGAACTGTAAGGTGCCAAAAACAACAAAACTTAGTGCAACTTTTTTTTCTTTTTTATAAAGTGCCGGAGCAATAAAACTCCAAAGTTGAAAAAGCCAAAAAGGTGCTGACAGCATCATGCCGCCGACAAAAGAAATTTTAACATGCGCCATGAACTTATCCATGGGTGCTGTAAACACTAGTCCGCCTGATGGTAGATATTGCTTTATTGGTTCGCGTAAAAAATTGAAAAACTGTTCACTGTACATCCAGCAGACAATCATACCCACAAAAATGCCATAGGCTGCCTTTGTGAGGCGAATGCGCAACTCGTGCAAATGTTCGAACAGCGACATTTGCCCTTCGGCCCGAGTCTCTTTTTGACTTAAATCACTCATACAACTTCACTCATGATTTGTTTGTTCCGTCGTCGGTTGGTTTAGTCGGATTGACAGCAGGCAATTCGGTCACTGTTGTCGAAGGCGTCGCAGAATTCTGAATTGATGAATTAATGTTTTGAACGTTTTGGCTCAAGCTTGAGTGAATTTCTTGAAGTTTGGTTTTAATATTTTGATCAATAATGTCTTCGGGCTTGAAAAGCGCTTCTTGCTTTATTTCGTTCAGGACTGAATCAGCTGTGCGCTTGATATCGTAAATAAACTTTGCCAGCTGACGTGCCATTTCAGGCAACTTTTCAGGCGGAATAACAATCAGGGCAATAACCCCAAGAATGATGAGATGTGACATGCTCATACGGGTGGTTCCAATCTACTTCAAAATCAAATTAACTTAAGGTTTTGAAACTTTCAATTGTTCTTTGGGCACAGTGACAACCCCCAGTTCTTGCAGCTTCTCGCGAGCGAGTTCTGAACCGGTGCGCATATAACGGTCATAAAGCCTTAAAACATTTTGATCAGCCTGAATGATCGACTTTTCGCTGATGTAATTAAGAACCTCAACAAAATCAATAAAGCGCTTAGAAAAGGTCTTATAAACATGCGCGAGTGAGTCTTCGCGAGTCCATGTATGTAAGTTGAAATACGCCGCCGAGCCGATTTCGATATAGTAGTCAATATCGACTATTTTTCGTTGAAGCGAATCTCCGAAGAAACCGGTCATATAAAGCGCACGGTCTGCTACAATTCGCATAAGTTCTTTTTTCTTAGAATTTTCAAGGGTCATGGCTTTCAAGTACATTTCAGCAAAAGTATCTAATGGCTTTTCGCTCGAGTCATCAAGAAGGGGGCGATGGAAGTTTTTTGAATCAAGATAGTGTTGAAGAAGCTGAACTAGATAAATTTCTACATCCGGCTGTGTTTTTATTTGCCGCTGGGTGCAGGCCTCTTTTACTGCTTCTGAAAAATGTTGCTCAGGAGTAAGAAATA
>JAYVKY010000417.1:0-7642 GCA_043767965.1 Pseudobdellovibrionaceae bacterium | reverse complement strand
ATTCAAATAAGTTTTCAATATTTTGCTCAATGTTGGCAGGCATTATTTTCTTCTTTCTTCGCTGATTTTAAGACCTGCTAACATTGCAGGAACATGAATTCGTAAAATTTGATCAAAGGGAATATCTCGTTCAATTTCATAGGTTAAAGTGGGGATATTATTTTCAAGTCCAGCATAAGTGCCCAAGGAGCCGGGTGTCGGATAGCCAATATCAGGTTCGATTTTATAGCCGGTCATTTCAGAAATAATAGTGGCTTCGGGCAAATGGCCATTGGTATTTAACATTGGCTTCCACGAGTGCAGTGAAAAAATCACGTCCGGTTTTTCAACTTGAAGATAGCGAACAAGGGCCTGGTTTTCTTTTTCGCTGAGTGCTTGCGGGCCCGGAAAATACTGAACACTGGCCGCCACGGGGGACCAATCTTTGGTGGGTAAATTTCTATTCAGATCAACTTTATTCGAATTGCAGCGCGTTTTAAGCAAAACACCTTCGGGATTAAATTCAGGCACCAGGGTCAGATTCAGTTTAAAATTAAAATTTTCTAAAAATTTTTGTAAAAGTCCGCGGGCACAGACGACGCCTTCGGGCTCGTCCCCATGGACGCCGCTCAGAATTAAAACGTTCGGGTTTTTAGGTTCAGTTAACCATTGATAAGCATGAAGCGGCAGGCCTAATTCTGTTTCACCAAATTTAAATATTTTCATAGCCCTCAGAATGGGCTAGAATTTTTCCAATGTCAAAAACGCTTTTTCATTTTAAAAACAATCAGTTATACTTCGATCAAGTAAATTTATGTCAGTTAGATTTGATTAAAAACTATCAAAAACCTATTTTACTTTACCGTAGAAACCTCATACAAGAGCGTGTCGACATGATCAAGTCATGGCCACAGCTGCATAGATTGCATTATGCGATGAAAGCGAACGACAACGCAGATATTTTAAAGCTTATGCTAAACAACAATTGCGGACTTGATGTCGTCAGCCTTGGCGAAATTGAAAAGGCCTATTCGGTCGGATTTAAGGCTAGCGATCTGATTTTTTCAGGTGTTGGCAAAACCAAGTTTGAAATCTCAAAAGCCATTGAGGATAACATATACCAGATCAATGTTGAAAGCATACCAGAGCTTTGTCGCATAGAAAAAATAGCTCAGCATAAAAATAAAAAAGTAAATATTGGATTACGCCTAAACCCCGAAGTTGATGCCAATACACATCCCCATATTGCAACGGCATTGTTGGATTCAAAATTTGGAATTTCATTGAAAGATGTTTCAAGTTGTTTAGAAATTTTAAGAACAAGTCAGCATCTTGTTTTTAAGGCTATTAGTTATCATTTAGGTTCGCAGATTATGAATGTTAATTTTTTCAAAGACGCATTATCTAAGATCAAGCCATTATTTTTAGAATTGCAATCAGAGTTTCAATTTTTGGATCGTCTTGATTTAGGTGGTGGGCTGGGGATTGATTATGAAAATCATGATATCGATTTGGATGAGGCCAGGTGGAATCGGCTTCGAAAAATATTTGAAACTGAATTGGATAATTTAAATATACATTTTTTATTAGAAATGGGTCGATTTGTAGTCGCCAGATCATGTGTGCTGATTTCAGAAGTTCAATATGTCAAGTCTACTGCGAATAAAGAAATCATAATATGCGACGTAGGAATGAATAATTTGATGCGCCCCAGTCTTTACGAATCCTATCATCATATTTGGCCATTAGTTAAAAAACCTGGCGAAAAAAAATATATGATCGTCGGCCCAATTTGTGAATCGACAGATCTTTTTCATCAAGATTTTTTAACTTCTGAATTTTTCGAAGGTGATTTGCTAGCGATCTGTGATGTAGGCGCTTACGGCAGATCGATGGCTTCAAATTATAATTTGCAACCGATTGCCGAAGAATTTTTTATCTAGCAGCCTGCTCGCAGCCAAGAATTTTTTTATAATTTTTTGATCTACATGTGGGCTGTGAATCAGTGCATTTTAAACGCATATGAAAATGATCACCGTGGCCATCAATATGTTCTATGTTTTGAAACAATTTTTGAACAAGTTCTTTATCTTTGCCTTTGAATTCATTTTGATCTGTAGCATAGTTACAAAGATCTTTAATAATAAGGCGATCCACAAATATTCGATCAACAGGGTATTGGGTCTGTTTAAATGCAAATTTAAACAGTTTAAAGGTTTTTTCTGCAGAGTAAGCCGATTTATTCAGTTGTCGGTTGAGTTTGGCAACGACAACCGGAAATTTTATTTTTTCAGATTCAACTGTTGTTTTGGTAGGGTAAGCAAGATCAACGTCCATTCCGATTTGGTGACTTTGATGCGGCGAAATTCGTCCACCGTGTTTTGCTGAGATATCTCCAACATAAAGTTTTAAATGATCAAACTCTGCATATAAGAATTGTCCTAATGCCGTCATCATTTTTGACATTTCAAATGTGCCATAAAATCTTTCGTTGGATTGAAATGCAACAGAGAAATATTTATCATCTTTTAATAATTTTTCAGTTTCTTTCAATGAGGTTGCATTACGAAGCGAGCCCTTATCCGGATAACCAACAGATTGGTTGTATGTTCGTAAGATTCCATGAGCAGTTTGTTTCACATCATTATTGATATTTTTTTCAATAGGCGTCTTCATTTCGGAGATGGATTTTGATAATGTCTCTTGTTTTGCAGGCTTAATAATGGGTTCTGGATTTTGTACAATAGCTGCTGGATTAGTATTTTTATCGGCTTCGATTGTTTCCGTTTTGTCTTCAATAGCTGTTGATAAATCGATTTGTAAAAATTCAACAACATTTGTATTTTCAACTTGTCCCTGATAGCGACCTTGTTGACTGTCTTCGGCGCCTTCAGTTTGCAGTTCATAGTCAGATACTTTTTCATTAAGTGATTCTATATTTTCTGGTTTTTTCTGAATTGGTTTTTCAATTTCAAGGGGTGACTTGGCAGGTAATTCTTTGTCTGTTTTGCTTTTATCAGTCGATTCAATGGCTGATTTTGCAATATCTGAATTTTCCAACTTTTTCGGTAAGCTGATTTCAGTTTCAAATTGATCTGTCATATATTGATTTTTATAAAAAATAAAAAAATCAACAATGACCTTATCGCAGGTTAATTCTTCATTTGAATCTAGGCCCAAACAGGTCACTTTCGCACGAATCACAGGGGTAATTTTTGTATGTTTTTTTTGATTCAGATCAACAACAGATTGATCTGAATTTTTGTTTCCATTAAGTTCAAAATCAAGATCAGATTGTATTTTTTTATCTTGGTCATAAATTTGAAGATGACCAGTTATTGCAAGTTTGTTTTGAATTGAATCATAAGTGTAATTCATGTCAGAAAATTTCGTCAATCCAAGCTTTAAGGTGGCCGTTTTTGTTTTGATTTCAGTGGGTAGGGGTTCGTAGTCGGTGTTTGAATGAGCTTGTGTATCTGAATTTTCGATAAGCTCTGTAGATTTCAATTTGATTTCAGTGATGGGGTCAGTGTTAGACATATTTTTTACAGGTGATTTCATTTTTGCGCAACTTAAAAAACTAAACAGCAATGCCGCTAAAATCAAAAGACTTGTATTAAATGTATTTTTTGAATGTTTCATATCTGAATACAAAGCACATATGGTGCCGAGTTAGTGAGACCAAATAGATCACTTAAAACGACGGTGATATTTTATAATGTTATTGGGGTGTCAACGGTCTGGTCAGATGACAGAAACTGTTTCAAAGTGGAGCGTCCTGGTGCTGACCTCAGAAATCAGTTGCTGGGCTAAGTTTTCAAATTGGGGACCAAAATCAGTCAGGCAAATTTGAATTTTCTCTGAAGTTTTTGTTTTCTGACGAAGTATTTTTTTATTCTCAAAATCAATTAACATCAGTTTACAAATCGCATCGCCAGAATCAATTAAAGTGACATCGCTTCCGACGATTTTTTGAATAACATTTTTTAGCAGTGGGTAATGTGTACAGCCTAAAATCACGGTGTCGACATTGTGATTAGATAAATCTTGTAGGTATTTTTTGGCAATAATTTCTGTGACGGGTTCATCGTACCAGCCCTCTTCTGCAAGTGACACAAATAAAGGGCAGGCAATACTTTGAACCTCAATTGATGAATCAATGGTTTGAATTTTTTTCTTATAGATGTCTGATTTGATGGTGGCACGTGTGCCAAGAACCGCAATTTTTTTATTTTTTGTTTTTTGAACCGCCAGCAGCGATCCCGGGTCGATGACATTGTAAACAGGTAGGCCGTTAAAAATTTGTTCACTCACCTGAGATGATGCCGTATTACAGGCTACGACAATGGCTTTAACATCCCTTGAAACTAAAAAATTCATATTTTGTTCTGAATATTTTCGTACAGTGGCTGCCGATTTTGAGCCATAAGGTAGGCGCGCTGTATCACCTAAATATAAAAAATTTTCTTCCGGAAATTTTTGAATTAATTCACGCAGTACGGTTAAACCACCAATGCCAGAATCAAATACACCGATGGGGCGCGCATCATATGTCGTCTTCATTGCAGACTCCATTAATTTCGTACTCCGTGGGCACGTGATTCGGAAATACCATTTGAGGACATCTCGATAAAAAGGGCGCGTTCTTTCATTTCAGAAATTGTTGTAGCATTCATATAGCTCATGCCGCTACGGATGCCACCCATCAATTCATGCAGTACGTCCGACACGTGTCCCTTGACTGTGACAAAAGTTGATTCGCCTTCGGGGGCCATACCTTGGGGCATGTCACCGCGCCAAGAAATTTGAGCTTTTTTTGAGGCCATGCCTCGGTACTGTTTTTTTCCGTTCACTATATCGCCGGGTGTTTCGATAGTACCAGACAACATAGAGCCCAACATAATTAAATCAGCACCGGCGGCAAAGGCTTTCACCATATCACCACTTGTGCGAATTCCGCCATCGGCAATTACCGGAACGCCGTAGCTGGCAGCCGCCTCGGCGCAAAGTGCAATAGCAGTTAATTGTGGGACTCCACAGCCTGTGATAATTCGTGTTGTGCACATAGAGCCAGGTCCAATTCCAACTTTGATAGCGTCAGCACCAGCCTCGATCAAATCAATCGCCGCATCCGGTGTTGCTAAATTACCTGCGATAATTTCAATGGTGGGGTAGGTATCTTTGAGCCATTTCAAGGTGTCCATCATTTGAATTGAATGGCCATGAGCAATATCAATCGTCAATAGATTTACGCCGGCCTTAATTAACGAGGCTGTGCGTTCTTTGAAATCTGCATTGACGCCAATGCTGGCCGAAATAATTTCACAGCCTGTGGCTTTTAATAGCTTAATTTCAATAATTTGTTTTTCAATATTCATAAATCTGTGAATAATACCAAGCCCACCAAGTTTATGCATTGCTATGGCCATAGGGCTTTCAGTCACGGTGTCCATATTGGCTGCGATAATCGGTGTTTCTAGAAACTTTGTTTTCGTCAGGCGCGAACGCAGGCTGGGGTCTTTGCGGGATCTGATTTCGGATTTTTTAGGCATAATTAAAACGTCATCAAAGGTTAACCCATGATTTCGAGATTTAATATCAAGCCAATTAAACATCAGTTGCGACATAATTTAAGTCCTTTTCGTTTTGCAGAAATAAAAATATTTTTTGAAGAATCAAATAATGAAAAAGTAAAACCATTGAGGTTTCAAAAACCAAGGATATGCCAGCAGATACTGGGTGCATATCGAATGATCGATATTGATCCAGAGACGTTGATAAAACCATGGGTAATAAAAAATAAAATAAAAATAATTGTAACGAAAAATAAACCCAATATTTTTTAAATATTTTCTCGGAAAGTTCTAGGGCGTCGACTTCACCGGTTTGATATAATTTTGAAAACAGTACGACAAATGGCGCCAGCATGTAATAGGAATACTTTACGAAACCTGGAATAATAAATACAAAAAACCACAAAAAAGATTTTCCCCATGCACGCAAAGTTTCGATCAGCGAAAGTTCAAAATTATTTTTCAGAAAATAATTTAATTTTTTCCGAATATCAGAATCTTGTGTTAAATAAAATGAACACAATATACTTTGCATCAACGGAAAAATTAAAGCGGCTAATAAGGATAAAAATCCCCAAACCCAAATCATCGAACTGAGTCCTGTGGGTGATGCAATAATTTTTTCAATTTTACGATCTAGAAATTGTTGAAACAGAGTCGACACAAGCGTAGCTGAAAATATCAGCACAAAGCCGGACTTGATTGCATCGATATAGTTCTTTTTTTGAATTGTAATCACAACATCAATTAGGATTGCCTCGTAAGCAGTGACAGTCAAATTAAATTAAAAAAAATAGCGATGAAAAGGCGTGACAAAGACCTGTGAAATCGTTAACTTTTTATTTCACAATTTTCAATCTTTACAAGTGCCCCGGTGGCGAAATTGGTAGACGCACAGGACTTAAAATCCTGAGCTTCGAGTGATCGGGCGTGCCGGTTCAAGTCCGGCCCGGGGCACCAAATCCGACAGGGTCCATACCGGACACATAGTTAACATATCATTCCGAAGACATAGGTAACAGTCTTGGACCAAAAGGATTGGGTTCTACGCAATCAGAGGGGGAATCGGTTTTAAGTTATGACCAGTTTCCGAGTTCTATTTATTATTCCATTCCAGCCACAAAGTGCAAGCACTCTTAATCTATAATTATTAAAATTTCTAAATCCAAAAGCACGTCTGCTTATCATTTCCATTTTATTATGTAATCCTTCCGTAATTGAGTTCGTATTACTAAATCGCCACATTCGGCCTATTTCATCGCGCCAACTATACATCGTATCACCCAGGGTTTTAAGTGCATCTATGGGGCTTTGTTTTAATTGATCTATCATCGGTAAAAACTGATGGATTTTTTCCCAGACTTTATTTTTATTTAATTTTTTTTCACGCATCAGGTTGTGTAATTCATGTTTAAACTTCCACAATATTTTTAATATTGGAAATTTTTCAAAATATTTTTGTAAATTTATTTTTTACTCAATCGATAACTTATCCTCATGCCTACGCATCAGTGATAATAATCCACGATTTTGTCGTCCTGTGGGATCAAATTGCTTCCAGGCTTTCAAAAATTGAAAACCAATAAGCCTTACGACATGGAATCTGTCTGCAACGATTTTTGCTTTAGGGAAATGTTTTTTAATTATAGATCTATACGTGCTTGATAAATCCATAACCACAACTTGAACGCGATCTTTACCTGGTAATTTAGTTAAATAACTATTAAGACTTGCTTCGGATCTGCCAAGGACGACATCGTAAACACGATGCTTTGTCAGATCAGCGATTGTCGTCGCATAGCCCTTCTTTTTTGTAAAAAAATGTTCATCGATTCCAATAACCCTGGGCAGCGGGTTGTTCTTCATGCCATCGATACGGTCTTTAATTAAAACCTTGTACCAGCGTTCAACAGTTGCGTGACTGATTTGATGTGTGTTGGCGATATAGCTTTGTGCACCCCCCCCCCAGAGTGACGTTCGAACACATCAAGTTTAAAAGCTTCACTAGATTGATGTTTCCCCAGAAGCCCTTGAAGCTTCAAATTAAAATATTTTCCGCAATCTAAACACTTAAATTTATGTGACACGAA
>JAYVKY010000416.1:0-3503 GCA_043767965.1 Pseudobdellovibrionaceae bacterium | reverse complement strand
GGCGCAGTTGTCCGCAGCAGCACAAACCCCCAACAACAAATCAAGGCATTGAATACGATTTAAATATTCAGTGCCATCAACTGCAGCTTCTGATAAAGTGTAAGCCCGATCCAGGCGTCGGTTGCCGCATACGCCATTTGTTGAACTGATAAAACATGTGCTTCCCAATTTGTCATTTTTGGTCCCTTTGAAATCGTCGCTTCTAAAATTTCTTCGGTCATCCCCTTCAAACCAAAATTTTTAAGACCTTTTTCTTTTGCAACGTCCTGCAATTCGATAAAATTTTTTGGAGCAAAGCTAATAATTTTCTGTAACTGTTTTAAATCATCTCGGATTGCAACGCCCATTTTGACTATTTTTTCATTCTCGAAGATGCTTTTGATCATATGAAATTGGGTTACATGATGCAGCCGAATTAAGTAAGCATCGGTTTCAGTCGATAACTGCAATAAAGCCACTTTATAAATTTCTCCTTTTTTAAAGCTTGGTTTTGTTTCAGTATCAAAACCAAGTTCTTTCGCTGAATTCAAACCGATGAATGCAGACTGCAATTCCTGATCATTAGTGATTAAATGGATTTTACCTTGGAATGAAATTCGCTTGTACTGTGGTTTAATTATAATATCATTCATTTAAACCTAAAATTTCTTTACAGATTTCCATTTGGGCATGAATCGTTGCAATGGCCTTATTTATTTTTTTTAAATCAGCATCATCATATTCTCGTTGCAACGCCACTGTAACTAGTGGATGTTTTTTTAACCATTGCCCGTATCTGGAGGCATAGGTTTCATGAATTCCTGACCGCAGTGCCGCTTGACTGGCATTCTGATCAACCAGATATTCGGCAATAAATTTTAAAGTTTCTAAAGTCAGAATATTTTTATGAGCCTTTAATTTCGACGAAAAACCCATTTGTCTAATGCGCATATTTAATTCTCATGCCCTGATTGTATTTCGATTGATTCAAACTGTAAAGAAAAGATATGCTTGTCCAATGAGCGCTTTGTTTAATCTAAAAAAAATTAATCCTCAGATTTTTCTCTCGATATCGATTTACTTTGGGTGGTTTGGCTGTGTGTATTTCGGAAATGCTGGCTGGGGAATGGCCTCGTTCATTTTTCCGCTGATTTCTTGGTTTTTACTTTATCGAAGTTTTTCTGTGAATCGCCCGACACTATTTCGTTTGTTGTTTTTATTTTTAATTGGCTTGTCCTTTGATCACATTGCAGTTTACTGCAATGTGATACAGACACATCCGGCTGCAGAAATTGGTTGGCTTCCGATTTGGTTGCTTTCACTTTGGCTTCTTTTTGTGTCGTCGCTTCCTTTACTGCAAAATTTATTTCAAAAAAAATATTTTTTAGCTTCTATGTTCGGCGCTATTTTTGGCCCACTCAGTTACCACGCGGGCGGACAATTCGGTACACTGATAATGAACGGATGGCTTGCGATTATTATTTATGCTATTTTTTGGGCGCTGTATTTTCCGATCGCAGTTTTTTGGCTTGAACGAAAGGGTGTCTCAAATGAAAATTTTTAATTCAAAGGTATTTATTGGAATTGGAATATTAATTCTTGCCGTTGCTGGTTGCACGACAAAAGGACGAACAATGAATACAGTTCAAAAAGTTGAACTCGAAAAATTTATGGGTGAATGGTATGTGCTGGCGGGGCGATTCACTTTTCTAGAAGTGGATGTTCACAATGGCTTAGAAAAATACACCTGGAATCAAGACCAACAACGGATCGATGTGGATTTCACATACAACAAAGGCTCTTTAACAGGCCCGCAAAAATCAATTCCGCAAAAAGCCTGGATATTTAACGAAGTCACCAAGGCCCATTGGAAAGTTTCACCGTTTTGGCCCTTTAAGTTTGATTATCTGATTGTTGACTTAGATGAAAACTATCGCTGGACTGCAATTGGAGTCCCAGATCAAAAGTATTTGTGGATTATGGCTCGCGATTGGAAAAACCCTGAAGCCACTCTTCAAGAAGCTGTGAAACGTCTTGAAGCCAAGGGCTACGACATTAAAAATCTTGTCCGCGTACCACAAGAACATTGAATATGTTTTTTAAAACTTTTACGGAAAAAATGCCACAGTCGAAATAGGCTATATCCATGCTTTGTCTGTTAGCGCACCGTTTGATTTGTTTTAATTTAAATAGCAGCTACGCGCTTATTGCAGAAACTTTTGTATGGTTTTGTTCCGCTTGCCAAAGATCATAATTTGATTGCAGATTTAACCAAAATTCAGGCGTTGTTTTCAGCGCATCTGCTAGCGCCAGCGCTGTCTCTGCGGTGATGCCACGTTTTTTATTTACGATTTCATTTATTTTTCCGGGTTTCCACTTTAAATGATTGGCAAGAGTCGACTGAGTAATCCCCATGTCATCAAGAAATATACGCTGCAGAATTTCACCCGGATGCTTTGGTGCTCTAGCTTTTGGTCTCATAAGTTTAACTCCTTTAATGATAATCAATGATTTCAACGTCAATGGCATTTTTATCATCCCACTTAAAAATAATTCGCCACTGATTATTTATACTAATGCTCCAAAAATCTTTAAGATCCCCTTTAAGCTTATGTAATCGATTGCTTGGCGGAGCCTTTAAATCATCAACTCTTGAAATTGCATTCAAAGCATCAAGTAAATCTCGAGCGCGATCGTGAAGTTCTTTGGGTAGCTGACGAGCCGCTTTCGAATTCTCTCCGTCGAATACGTCCTGAGTTGTCTTACCCTTAATATTTTTAATCACTATATGACTATACCGTATATAGGTATAAATTGAAAGAAATTACATACAAGTTTTTTACTTTATGAGAAAATCAACGATTTCAAACAGTTACCAAGTTGCGGGAATCATTTTTTCGAACCATTTTAGAAATTACAAATCCATTTTATGAAGCCTTAACGCGTTTCCTATGACAGAAACAGAACTTAAGCTCATCGCTGCGGCAGCGATAATTGGACTTAATAGAATTCCAAAATAAGGGTATAAAATTCCGGCGGCCACAGGCACACCAAGAGCGTTGTAAATAAACGCAAAAAATAAATTTTGTTTGATATTTTTGAGTGTTCTTTCACTTAAAGTGCGTGCTTTAACGATACCTATTAAATCACCTTTAATTAATGTAATGCCAGCACTATTCATTGCGATATCGGTCCCTGTGCCCATAGCAATTCCAACTTGCGCCTGCGCTAATGCTGGTGCATCGTTAATTCCATCGCCGGCCATACCAACAAATTTTCCTTCACCTTGCAGTCGCTTTACAATTTCCGCTTTCCCTTGCGGAAGAACATCTGCAAAAAAATCATTAAGTCCTACTTTTTTTGCGACAACCTTTGCGGTTTTCTCATTATCACCAGTTATCATGATAACTTTAATATCCAACTTTTGAAGCGATTTAATTGCCAAAGCCGTTGAATCTTTGATCGGATCCATGACACCTAGAATTCCTGCAAAGCGTCTGTCTACGGCGACAAACATAACTGTT
>JAYVKY010000415.1:0-3863 GCA_043767965.1 Pseudobdellovibrionaceae bacterium | reverse complement strand
CAAGAATAATAAATTAAATGAATCAGCCACCGTTTTGCGAAGCTCTGTCAGACCCTCAAGTTGTACGCGCGTATGATAATCGGGCGAATTCAATTTTCGAAATATCAGATTCAATTGGCGTGGCAATGCATTTAAAAAAGTTTTTGATTCGCGAAATAATAGACTGGCCTCGTTAGCAAGCTTCATTGGCTGAAAAAAGTTTTGAGCGACATCGCCAACTTGTGATAATGTAAAGGCCAAAAAATCGAAATCTTTTTGAATTTTTTGACCTAAGCCCTCAATTGAAATAATTGATTTGAAAAATAACATTAATTCTGTGGGCACGCTTAGTCCATGCCTAGCTGCGATGCCAGACGTCGACATTAAAATTTTTCCGACATTTACATTTTTCAAAGTCAGACCATAATAGGGCGCAATCACTGATTGCAAATCTTTGGCAAAAAGATCGACGTTGACGTCCTCTGAAAATGGCGCAAGATCGACATATTCGTAGGCGAGGCGTAAATAATCTTCTTTAGATAAGGCCAGTAACATGTTTACGATGGATGATTGTGTTTTTGAATTCAGTCTTCCGACGACGCCAAAATCAATCAGGCCAATTTTATTTTTTGGGAAAACAAAAAAATTACCAGCGTGCAAATCACCGTGAAAAAAACCATCCACAAAAACCATTTTTAGATAGGCCCTAAGCCCTAATTTTACAATTTCTTCAGGGTCACTTTCAGATTGCTTGAGCGAGTCTGGCTGGCTGAGGGGTTTTCCGTCAAAGCGCTGCATCGTTAGAACGCGCACACTGGTAAATTCAAAATAAACTTCTGGAATAATTATATTTTCATCGGCTTTAAAGTTTTCACGAAAACGGCGAATGTTGTTGGCCTCAACGACAAAATTTGTCTCTAGTTCGAGCGTTTTAAAGTATTCATCCACCATACCCATTGGATTAAAAGGGCGAACTTCGGGTATGTATTTTTCTAAAAGTTCGGCGATAAAATATAAGACATTCAGATCATCATTTATTTTATGAACAATGCCAGGGCGTTGAACCTTCAGTACGACGTCTTCGCCAGTCATTAAACGTGCCGAATGAACTTGGGCTATACTTGCCGAGCCCAAGGCTATTTCATCAACAGATTCAAATTTTGATCGCCAATCATCACCCAATTCTTCGCCAATGACTTCGCTGATGATTGAAAAATCTAAAACCTGAACCTGATCGTGCAGTTTTGACATTTCATCAATATAATCATCGGGTACTAGATCAGGGCGCGCAGCTAAAAGCTGCCCAAATTTAATAAATGTGGGGCCCAGTTCTTCGAAACTAAGTCTTAACCTTTCGGGAATCGATAAGTTTTCTTTTTCGCTGTTTGACGCAGTTATCGATAAAAAATTACCTAGATTTATTTTTTCGACCAGATTTTTCAGGCCGTGCTTTGCGAACACCGCCAGAATTGTTTTCAGTCGGGCTGCGTTTTTTAAAGTCTTTCCGATTTTCAGCGGACCTAAAAGCGGGCTTCGTTGTTGATGACGATGAGTCACTATTTTTGTCGTTGCCATGGTCAACCTTTTTTGAATTTTTATCCAAGTAATCAGCTAATGAAGAATAACGTGGTTTAATTTCTTGTGAACCGCCAACGGATGGTTTTGCAACCGGGGCAGGTTGTACAGAATTTATTTTTTGTGGACCAAATTTTTTCTCTTTATAAGAGTCAAATTCTTTTCGTGAGGGGGATTGTTTTTTAAAGTCTGGTTTTAAATTTGATTTTGTTGTTGGAAAATCTTTGCGATCGGATTTTCCTTTTTTAAAATCTTTTTGCTCTGGGCGGCGATTCGATTTCCCACTCGACTTACGATCTGAAGAAAAATTTGATTTTTTATCAAACTTTTTTTCGAACTTGTAACCCAATGGTTTTGCAAAAGCACGATCTTTACTGCCTACGGCGATTTGGCCTTCAAGTACAAAATTTATTTGACCCTGTTCCACATCAACAGCACTGACTGTTACTTTAACTACATCACCAAGGCTGTAACTAAAGCCCGAACGTTTTGAAACCAATTTTAAATTTTCTTCATCAAATTCCCAGCTGCTGGGGCCTTGGCCACCAAGATCTTCAAGGCGAATCAGGCCATCAACGTTGTACTGTTTTAGTAAGACGAAGACGCCAAATTTCGTAACTGAGCTGATCATGCCGTCAAAAGTCTCGCCAAGAAATTTTCGCATGAAACGGGCTTTTTTAATCGATTGAATTTGCCGTTCAGATTTGGCCGAGCGTTGTTCGCACGCCGAAAGCCAAGTGCCTGCTGTTTGCAGGTCGTCATCGCTGAGTAGTCGGTAACCTGCGACGCCTATTTGACTTTTGATAAGGCGATGAATAATCAGATCTGGGTAACGTCTTATGGGCGAAGTAAAATGGGTGTAAAAATCAAAACCTAAACCAAAATGGCCTAAATTTTCAATTTGATATTTCGCTTGGCTCATTGAACGTAGGGTCAAAATATGAATAATATTTGATTGCGCCTCGTTTGTAAATTCTTGAAGCGCACGAGTTAATTTTTTTTGTAAGCGTTCACCAGCTAAATTTGCTGTCGAACCCAAATTGTGTAAGTATTTTTCAAGTAAAGAAACTTTCAATGGGTCTGGTGGTTCGTGAACGCGGTATAATGACGGAATTTCTTTGGCGCCTAGAAATTTTGCGACGGCAACGTTTGCGGCCAACATCATTTCTTCGATTAATCTGTGTGCGAATAGGCGTTCTGATTTGATCACATCAATGGGCTCGCCAGAGCCGTCGATCACAAGTTCAGTTTCAGGGACTTCAAGGTCTAAAGAGCCATCTTTGAATCGCTTAGCCATTAATATTTTTGCAAGATCAGCACAACGTAAAACATTTTCCTGTACGCCAGAAATATTTGTGTGTTTGATCATATCATGGCCTTCGACGATTTCTTGTGCTTCGCCGTAGGTAATACGTGCTTTACTTTCAATAACAGCTTCGTAAAAACTTGAATTCATCATGAGGCCCGTGAAATCAAAATTCATATCAGCCACTAGCGCAAGTCGTGGAACGTTTGGGTTTAGTGAACAGAGACCATTTGATAAAGCTTCGGGTATCATCGGAACCACAAAATTGGGAAAATAAACTGATGTTCCGCGTTCATAAGCGTCTTTATCAATGGGGCTTCCTGCTTTGACATAGTGACTGACGTCAGCGATGGCAACGATCAGATGAAAACCATTTGGCTTCATCTCGGTATAAACAGCATCGTCAAAATCCTTTGCGGTAGCACCGTCGATCGTCACAATTGGCAGATGGCGCAAATCTTTTCGGTTTGCGAAATCTTTTTCTTCGGGATTTTTACCAAAGCGTGCGGCCTCGGTTAAAGTTTCTGCAGAAAAAACATCAGGAATATTTTGATTTACAATTACTCGGCGCACATCATTAAGCGCACTATCGGCATCACCGATCACTTCAACGATCGCGCCGACAAAGTCACCGGCATCGGGGTAGGATTGAATCATCGCGGCAACTAATTCGCCAGGCCGAGCGGACATCGAATATTCCATAGGTATTTTTAAATCAGCACCCCAACCCTTGCCTTCGTCCTTAATGGCGCCAAAGGATTCATTCAGTATTGAAAATTTACCCGCAATTTTTTTTTGCGCTCGTTCAGTGATGCGAATAATTTCGCCACGAAAACGACCATCGCGTTCTTTTTCGACGGTGATTGTCACTTTGTCATTTGTCATTGCCGTTTTCATTGCATTTGCCGGAACAAAAACATCGGGGTGATCTGTTGTTACGTCAGGGATAAAAAAACCAAATCCATCGGGGTGGCGTTTGATGATTCCGGTTAATGTTTTTTCA
>JAYVKY010000414.1:0-6448 GCA_043767965.1 Pseudobdellovibrionaceae bacterium | reverse complement strand
AAACAAGGTCCCCCTCCGTGAGAGATAAAAAAAGTAGGAAGCGAGGAATCTTGTTTTTGTTTCATATCAACCTTTTTTTGAAAGTTCTAAGTTGCCATTTTATCAGATATTTTATCCTACTATTTTGTAAGGGCAGCTTGAATATTTAAAGAAATTTCAATTTCATCGCCAACGATAGGACCGGCCTCGACAGCTTGATTCCAAGTTAAACCAAATTCTTTACGAGAAATTTTTGTTGTGCCTTTAAAAGCAATTTTACTTTGTCCGTAGCCATCTTTGACTTGGCCTAAGTACTTGGCATCAATTGTAACTTCTTTTGATTTATCTTTAATTTTTAATATGCCAATAAGGGTCAACTTGTCGTCTGTCATTGCAGTTTTTGTACTGGCAAAAGAAAGCTTAGGGAATTTCTTTGCGTCAAAAAAATCAGGGCTTTTTAAATGGTCATCTCGTTTTGTGACGCCAGTGCTGATCGAGCTGATGTCGGCGGATAATTCAACTTTTGATTTTTCGATTTTACTATCAACCTGAATGAGGCCTTCAAATTTATCAAACTTGCCTTCAACAGATGAAATGACTAAATGAGGTACTTCGAAACCAATTTTAGAGTGCATGCTGTCGATATTATATTTACCGGCAGGAATTGTTTTTTCGGCCGCTAAAGCCGTTGCCGAAAGCATAAGGCCAAGTAAGGTTGTGTTTGTGATTTGTTTTAAGTTCATAGAATCCTCCGGTTAGTTGTTTCGATAAGAATAAGCGAAAATTTGGATCTTGATTAGTCCGTATAAATCATAAATACTATACGAAATACCGTATAATAGGGGGTTTTCGATGAATTTAGATGGCATTGATGTCTTTGTAAAAGTCATTCAGGCAGGTAGCTTTACAAAAGCGGCGAAACAACTGGCGCGCCCGATAACGACAGTCAGCGACAAGGTCGCCCAGCTTGAAAAGCGCCTAGGCGTGACATTAATTCATCGGACAACGCGGCAGCTTAAGCTGACCACCGTGGGCGAAAATTATTTTCACAAATGCGAAAAAGCTTTAGTTGAATTTGAACGCGCTGAATATGATTTACAATCCACAAAAAGTGAACCGCAGGGAAGGCTTCGAATCACGATGCCTGTTGATGTGGGTCATACTTTAGTGCCATCAATTGTCAAAAAATTTACAAAAGAATTTCCAAAAGTAAAACTTGAACTGATAGTTACAAATCGAAGGGTTGATTTACTGAGTGAATCAATTGATCTGGCGATCCGAGTCGGTAATTTGGCAGATTCAACGTTACGTGTTCGTAAATTTATTGAAACAGCCGCTTCGATGTGGGCTACGCCTGAGCTGATTAAAAAATATGGGCAGCCTCAGACAGTGAAACAACTTGAAAAATTTCCATATGTTCGCTTTGTGATTGATCACCCACAATTTATCGAAATGTCCCGTGGAAAAGAAAAAGTCAAATTAAAGCTTGTCAGCCAAATTATGGCGGATGATTTAGAAACCGTTAAAAAATTGGTTCTTAATTCAGAGGGGATTGGATTGATTCCCAATTACATTTGTGAAAAAGAAGAAAACGAAGGGTCTTTGATCAGGCTTTTACCTGATTGGACGCGGGGAAAAATTATTTTATCATTTGTTTATCCGGCACAAAAATTTGTTTCATCGAACATAAAGGCGTTTATCGATTTGGCTTTGCAAGAACAATTTTGAAGTGGTTAGATGTCTTAAATTATTAAAAAAGGAAAAATATGATAACACTTTACGGAAGTCCACGAACTAGCGCCGGTCGATGTATTTGGGCACTAGAAGAAACCGGCCTCAAATATAACATACAAGCTATCGACATGAAAAACAAAGAACACAAATCACCTGAATTTTTAAAAATTAATCCGAATGGTAAGGTCCCAGCACTTATTGACGGAGAAGTAAAACTTTTTGAATCGATGGCTATTAATTTTTATATCGCCAATGCTTATAAAAAAGAATTGCTAGGTGATTCATTGGGTGAAAATGCTTTGGTCCATCAATGGAGTTTCTGGGCTACCTCAGAATTACAAATGGTTTTAATAGAAATTTTTATGCAAAAAGTTTTTGTGCCTGAAGACAAACGTGATCTTGTAATGATAGAAAATCAAATGAAAAAATTGCCAAATCTATTTCATATTTTAAATTCGGCCTTAGCTGGTAAAGCATATTTAGTTGGAAATCAATTTACATTAGCCGATTTAAACACAGCCAGTGTTGTAACGATTGCTCCGCTGATCGGTTTTGATTTGATACCTTTTTCAAATGTGAATCAGTGGCTTTCAATGATCACAAGGCGGCCAGCATATCAGAAATACATGGAGCTCAGAAAATAGGGTGCGGTCATAGGTACATACTGAATCTTTATTTGCCGACGGTGATACCGCCGGGTTTTATCCAGCTAGGTAAACCACTGATGATAATACCTACAGCGAAGTAGGGGCCACTTAAATCGACTGCAGAAATATTATTAGATAAAGTGCCGCTGAAAGTCAGATCTTTCATATTATTCCATTCTTGACCGGCTTCAACGTAAAATTTAAAGGCAGGCCCACCCGCACCGATCGAAGCACCGGCACGCTGATAAAAACTGCCATCTTTTTTAAATGTGCCTTTGCCAGAACTGCTGGTCTTTACATCGATGGTGGTATTGGCCATGCCAAGTTCAATAAAAGCATCAAACTGTGCCCAGCTGTTTTCGATAATCGGGAATCTTCCAAGCAGGCCTGTTGAATACTGACTGATTGTTAAAGCCGAATTTCCGCCGACAGCCGCATTCGCAGGTTCTTTTGACATAAGTACATATTTAAACCGAGTGCCGAATTTGAACGATTTATATTTGGCATCTGCCTCAAGACCAAGGCCTGTGATACTATCCAACTTTTGAACATTATCCGCAGCGGTTAAATTATTAAGCGCTGTGGGTTCAGTTGTAAAAGTATTGGCGGCTCCGAAAATACGAAGCTCTGAAAATTTCACACCGTCATCGGCATATGCGTAGGTTGTTAAAAGGTGAATAATAATTGAGAAAATAACTCGTAAATATATTTTTGCGATCATTTGAAAACTGTAGCAAATATTTTTTAATTGGCAAGACGAAATGGTGAGTTAAAGTCTCTAGATCAATTCAGAAAAATAAAAACTAAGTTTTATCATTTTTTCAAAGGCCAAACTTAAAAGACGCAGCGTAATGTTGTTTTTCAAGAGCCTGTTAATAATAAACATATTGCGGCTACGATAATTTCGCCAAACTATCTGAACTTATAACTATGTATAACAGTTGACTAGGTCGCCAGCTCATCGTATTAAAAACAAATTTCACGAATGAGGAGCCCAAAATGGCCATAGCCATCAGGCCGTTTGTTTTTTAGCAAGATTGCCTACTTAAAATGGAGTAGTGCTTTGTGAGAAAATTCTTTAATCCAGATGAAATAGTTAAATTTAAAAATATCCATTTGAAGTTGGATCAATATATATCAAAAACCGACCCCAATTGTTTTTTTAACTTAGGCGACAACTACCTTGAAACAGCGGGGGTTCCTTTTGTTGAACCTAGCCTGAACCAAAATCTAGCCGTTGTGAGATAGACATGAATATTTAGGTTTGCAATTCTAATTTTTTGGAGCACGATTAAATATTGAAAATGAAAAAAAGCGGAGTCGTTGAATAAACGTGGGGGTAGTATGGGGAAGTTAATTTTTCAAAATCTGTTATTCATTAGCATTTTAAATCTTGGTCTCTTGGGCTGCAGCACCACGGGGCTGCAAAAAAATACTTCATCTCAACAAACTCAAAATAAGCAAGAACAAATAAATAGAGCTCCCGCGAGCCACAGTTGGGCCAACTACCATTGGGCGCGTACGACACCCCAATTTACTTTGAAGGTGGGTGACAACTTGACGACATCCTGGAAAGCATTTCTTGCGCAAGCGTCCAGTGACTGGAATAGTCCTGAAATCTTTGGCGCCAGTTCGACGCCACTGTTGACAGCTGTTGTTGCTGGCACTGCTTCGCAAAAGCGTTGTCCAATGGTGGCCGGCACCACGCAGGTCTGTAACTCAAAGTACGGTAACAACGGTTGGCTTGGGCTGGCCTCGATAAATATCATTAATGGTGAACATATCACTCAGGGTACAGCCAAAATGAATGACTCATACTTCAGCACGAGCACATACAATAATCCTAACGAAAAACTGCACGTCATGTGTCAGGAAATTGCTCACACCTTTGGGCTCGATCATCAATCCGTCGATGGAGGTTCACTAAATACCTGTATGGATTATTTTTCGAATACGGGCGTAAATTCAACGAATGTGGCGAGCACACATCCCAATGCTCATGACTTTCAAGAACTTAGCACAATATACAGTTTTCTGGACAGCACGACAACAGTTTCTCCTTACGTAGCGATGGTAGCGTCTTCAGAAGATACTGATGATCCCAACAGCTGGGGTCAATTTATGAGCGAGAGAAGCCGAGGTCAAAGTGGCTATTATGAGCGAAATAACAGGGATGGATCAAAGACCATCACACACGTTTATTGGACATCTGAAACCGCTGCTCGATGTGAAAATTGCGATCATCGATTTGGCCATTAGAACCGTAAGCAACTTATAGATAAGTTAACAGAAATGGCCAAACAAGGCCAAGCTGCAAAAGATGTTGATCTGTAAATTGTATTCTGCAATTTAAACATGATAACTATAACTACTATTTAAAATTCAGCGAATCAAAAAACAGAGTTTTATCGCTGGCTAGGTAACTGCGAACAATATTTTTTGGACTACGATACGATAGTGCCATCCAAATAAAATGGTATGCAATATTTGGGTGTAGGCAAATAAGACCATCGTTTAGGATTTGCAAAGCTTTGTCAGACACAGAATCAACTCCAGTTTGTTCAAACGAAAGACAATCCGCTTTTTTATATTTTAATCGGCTAAAATGACTTGTGATATTTTTAACTCGCCCGATTTTAGAATCTGCTTCTATATTTTTTTGAAACCCATTTAAAATTTCCACATTAGATATGGCCTTGTCATTTGGTCGCCAAACAGATCCGTGCCTTACGACGGCTAATGTTGATGTTCCATCGGTCAGCGGTTTTTTGCCAGCAATGTACTGGAATGATCTAAGCTTTTTAGCTATGCAAATTTTCCAAAATAGTCTGCATAAGTATTGATTATTTTTTATAAGACCTGTATTCATAAAACATCAAATCAACTAAGGAGGCACTATGGAAAATTCAAATCAATTCAAAAAAATGTTCGCAGAGCAGCTTCCTTTGTCTGTCAGTTTATAAGCTAAATTTTCACAAAAAGAAGTTTGCTCAAGTTTTCACTGAATTCAGTTTAATTCTGAATTCAAAAATATAATCACTTGAGGAAAATGAATGATTTCAAAAAAAGTTTCATTGAAACTAAAAACAGTTCATACCCGAAGACTGACTCTTCGTGTTTTGACTAAAAACGATTACCAGGCTTGGTTCGACGGTTACGTGGGTCGCAAGCCCACACAAAGTAAATGGGACACAGGCCCCAGAACTAAAAAAGAATGTACGAAGGCTATTTTTACCCAGTAAGGGACTTAAACATTGAATTTTACCCAGATCAAGCTGTTGCTAGCTGACGGCGTAGAATACCATTTTAATGATAAACAGTGACATGGCATTGATCGTTTGAATCATAAAGACGCCATTCGATGTCTGCAGAATTTTTTATGTAAATTTGTACAGTCGCATCATCCGGACCATAGGCGTAATCGGTATAAGGCTTAAACATTACCTCAGCACGTGCTTTATATGTTTGGCCCAACCCATTGTCATTCATTTCAGTGAGACTGCCATCATTTAAATTAAACCCATCGTAAATTGTAACCCAATAAAGAACGCGTGACTCCGCCAAAATATCTGAAGCTGCGTTCCATTGAGCGAATTAAATCATCGCGCTTTTGTGTGAACGTAAATTCGCCGTAACACATCGAACTCATCGCCATCACTCCGCACATCAACCATGTTTTTGTGATTTCTCCGGTTTCACGATTGATAATATTGATGCCTTCGGCGTAATCGAAAAAACATTTTTCAGCTGGCTTGTGAATCAATTTCATTGTCACAGTTGGATGATCTGGAAATTTTTTATTATATTCCCGCCAAAATTGAACGTAGCTGATTTTGCCATCTGCATGTTCACGCGCTAAAATATTTATTTGAACTCCGCGACTGACTTCGAGTTTTACTTTTTCCCAGTCGATCAGCTTTGACCAATCAGACGCCACAGCGCCAGGCTTCATCGCAGTGCCACGTTTAATAATATCGGATACTGTTTTTCGATGTTTCTGAACTATCTTCGCAATAGCACGTACGGATCGACCTTGCCTTGCGAGTTCTAAAATTTGTGTTTGCATTGCTGTTATTACCCTTATTGTC
>JAYVKY010000413.1:0-5537 GCA_043767965.1 Pseudobdellovibrionaceae bacterium | reverse complement strand
TTTAACAGCGCCTTAGCCCATTTGCAAACAAAACAAACTGAACGGGCCAAGGACCTTTATAATAAACTTATTTCATCATATCCAAAATCAATTTTAATTCCAGATGCTTTATTAGAAGTTGGTGAAATTTATTATAATCAACAAAATTTCAAAATTGGTCTTGAAAAATTTCTAAAAATTGAAGATTATCCCAAATCCAAAGCTTATCCCTATGGAATATACAAATCTGCGTGGTGCTTGTACAATTTGAAACAGACAGATGATGGCGTACAAAAACTATTGATTGTTGTTAAAAATAATCCGGCAGACAGCACGGATCAAAAAAAATATAATCTTCGTAAAGAAGCCCTACGTGATCTGACGTTATTTGTCGGCGAATCTGTAGCTCCGCAAGAACTCTTCAGTTTTTTCAGTCGCATTACGACTGAAAATGAACTTGGCGAAGTCATTATGAATCTTGCTCATATTTATGAATCACATTCTCGTTATAAAGAAATCAGTATTTTTGTTAAAGAATTTATCGACAAATACCCACAAAATATCAATGCCGCAAGATCATATTCAAAACTTATTGAAACTAACGAGACATTAAAACAACGTGAAACAGTCATCAGTTACATGAAAAAAATGAATGAATTTTGCAAATCAGAAGTTAATGCTGAATGCAAAAATGAATTTCGCAAAGTCAGTCTAGAAATTTCAAAAAAATGGTGGGATATTTGGCTTAAAAATAAAAAACATAACGAATTTTCAAATTTGACCGAGCAAGCTTTTCAAATTGTCTTGTCACAAGAAGATTTAGCAGCCCCTGATTCAGTATCGCGCTATGCTTACGCTGAACTTTTATTTCAACAAGAAAAATATGATCTAGCCAGTCAAAACTATGAGCATGTTTCGTTAAACAAAGCACTTGATAAAACAAAATCTCATGACGCACTTTACGGCGCTTTATTTAGCTTAGAAAAAGAAATGGCTAAAGAAAATAAAAATGAAGACCCATTACTCGTTGAAAAACAAAAAAACCTGGCCATACGTTATCTGAAAGAATTTTCAAATGGTGAACATGTTGAATCATTACAATTTAAACTGGGTTTTATTGCTTACAAGCAACAAGATTATGATTTATCTTTAAAATCGCTAACTCCATTTGCACAATCTGCAAAAAATAAAGACCTTAAATCAAAAGCTGAAGATATTATTTTAGATATTTATAACATTAAAAAAGATTACACAAATATTCAAAAAATTGCCGAAGGTGCCGAATTAAAAACTACTGATGATTCACGTAAAAAATTACTCACAAAACTCATTGAAGAAGCTAATTATTCACAAATACAAACTGAATCTGCAACTCTTGACCCGCAAAAGCGAATTATGCTACTTAAGCAATTCGCTACAAAACATAAAAACTCTAAATTATCACAGGATGCATTATGGCAATCAATTTCATTGGCCTATTCAAATGGTTATGAAGTTCAAGGTGCTGATTTAAGTCAACTTTATGTTTTGCAATTTCCACAAGACAAAAGAAATCTGGATGCAACAAAAGAAGCTTTGAAAGCTTATATTGATGCCGGTCAACTTAAAAAGGCTATACAAACAAGTCGTGACTTGGCCAAATATGAACCTACTAAAGGTATCGCTCATCTTGAGCTGTCATGTGATTTATTACGTGTAAATTCAAAACTGCCAGAGGCGCGTGGGTGTTATAAGGCTTTGTTTGATCAAGCAGACAAAAATAAAAAAACAGAATTACTTTCTAAATTAATGAAATCATTTGCCGACAAAAAAAGCTTAGTTGAATTACAATCGATCGAAAGTCAAATTACAAAAGACAATATTGAACCCTATGCAACTCAAATTATGATAGATAAAGCAAAAAAATTATTATCTGAAAAAAAATATACCGAAGCATTTAACCTTTCTGTAAAAGCCAATTCGCGACCGGTTGATTCCGATATTCGTGCCGAAGCTCGCCTGATACAGGCACAAGTTCTAGAGAAAGAATTTGTTTCACAAAGTGTGAAAGCCAGAGAATCAAAATTTGTGGCTGTTTTGGCAATGAAAACTGAAAAACTGGATAAAGCTTTTACGGCCTTTTCATCATCAATTAAAATGTCAAAATCAGATCGTATTCAAGCTCAGGGCCTACAAGGTATAGACCGTCTTTATGTTCATTTTATTGAAGCAGTTACTAATATGCCAATTCCCGCAAGCCTTAACGTTGCTGAACAAAAGAATCTGCGCGATGAATTAATCAAAATGACAATGCCATTTCAAGATAAACGCAAAGATAATTTAGCAAAACTGCGCTCTATTTCGAAATTGTCAACAACAGAATCAGAAAAAATTAACTGGGCCGAGATGAGCATCGAAAAAACAGTCGAGCCGCGCATCCATTTTCCGGAAGTTCAAAAATTAACTTCATATTTACCTGAACAGTTAAATAGCGTCGGTAGTGAACTTAAGCGCATACCCTCAAACGAAAAAAAATGTGATCCAACTCAAACAACAGCCCAATCTATCGGAAGCTGTATTCAAGCTAAAAAATTCTCTGATGCCGAAAAGCTAGCTTACAACCTAACTGAAACAAAAGGTCAACGTGCCATAGGACTTTATTATTTAAGCGTTATTGCTGACCAACAGTCTGAAACTGATAAATCGCAATGGATGATTGAAAAGGCTTTGTCGAATGATCCTGAAAATGCTTTGTATAATTATCAAAAAGGTAAAGTTCTATATTCTGTTGAAGGAATCAACACGGCTTTACCTTTTTTCGAAAAAGTTTTAGACATGAAAAAAAATTCGAATGAAATTCGAGTTATGAACGCTTTGAAGTCGTTCTCAGATCGAGATTATATTACAGCCTCTGACGAATTTTCTAGATTGAGCACGCAAGATCTCTATAATTATAGTGTGGCTGAAATATATATCGAATCTGTTGCTCAAAAAGGTGAAACTGAACAAGCTGTCCAGCTGGCGCAAAAACTTGTTAACTTTTCGCAAGCAAATGTCGATACCTATTTAGAACAAGCACGTGTTTTAGAACAGTTCGCAGTTAATAAAGAAATGGCAGTCACTGTGTATCAGAAAGCTATTACAAAAAATCCGAGCTCTGAACAAAAAGAATGGATCAAAAAGAAAATTGAATTTTTAAAGACAAATAAAAATAATCAGATCTCAGCAAATACGAGTGGTGAATAATATGAAAAAAACGATGCTATCAATGACATTTATATTAATATCGGTTCTGTCCCTGCCCGCTTTTGCGAAAAACACAGTTCGCAAAATTCAAGAAGTCAACTTTTCAGACATGAATCTGAAAGGAACTATTCGAAATCCGGATGGCGCATACCTTGTTCAAAAACGAGGAATTAAATTTATGCCGCTTCATGATGTACAAAAAGATCTAGATCAAAAGCTGCGAGAAACACCAATCTATATTAACTAATTATTTTTAATAAATTCGCAGTGATAAGGCTGGGGGGCCGAAAAATGGCAGTATTAACGTTAAAACAGATAACACAATCAGGTCATACAAAGACTTGGAAACTAGATTCAAAAAAGGCCACCCAAACATTTGGAGTGTCTAGAAAATCTAATTTAGTATCAGTTGATAAATCATTTTCACATTTTGAAGGTGTTTTTGAATATCGAAAAGATGGCTGGCACTATATTTCTTTTGATTCAAAGGCGATTACACCAGACTTTAAAATCGAAAATAATTCTGAAATTTTAATTAAAAAATCTCAATTGAAATTTTCAGTTTTATATAAAGAAGAATTTGTTCGGTCGTCTTTAGAAAATTTTAATTTAAAAACAACAGGCACTGAAAATCGTAAAATATTGTTGGTTTCAAAAAATGGTCGACTTTTAAAAACTGAAGTCAAACTGCCAACAGATAAATTATTTTATGCTATTAATGGGGTAAAAAATGAACTTCCTTTTCCGGGCTCTGTCGAATGGCAAGAACATGTCATTGAAGGTTTTCATTTTAAATCGAAATTAATTCAGGTTGAAGATCTGAAGAATATTTCAAGAATTACATCAGATCAAATAGCAGATAAAGAAAGCAAAAAAATGCTTTACATCACTTTATCAATCATGGCTTTATTTTTATTTTTAGGTGTTTTAGCACCAAAGAAAGAAACAGTTGTTGCCGAAATACCTATTCAAACCGCACAAAATGTTGTTGTACGAATGGATAAGAAAAAAATTCAAAAACAAAAGCAAACAGTTTCTAAAGCTCTTGCTCAATCAGCACCACTTCAGCCAACAAAAACTGCAACTGCCGGTGGAAGTCGTGTAAATGCAATGCTTAAAGGTGCTCTTGGCGCACGAATTTCTCAGTTGATTGGAAAAGTTTCTGCCACAGATGCAAGAACAGCAAATATTTTAGTGACGACATCAGGTCAAAAAGCCGGTGAAGGCGCTAGCGGACGTGCACTGGCCGCTGTAGGTAATGTAAATGCCTCCGGACGCAATTGGAATGGCGAGGCCACGGGCTCTGGCGGTGGTGGCGTATCAACAGGTGGAGTTGGCGGAGGCAAGGGCGCCGCTGGCCTAGGCAACGGTTTAGCTGCAGGTAAAACTGGTTCTGGTGGCGTCGGTCTCATCGAAGAAGAATCCGAAGTAACTGGTGGTCTTGATCGTGAAATTATCGCGCAATATATTAAAACTCAATTAGGTCAAATTTTATATTGTTATGAGCGACAATTGTCTGCAAATCCAGAACTGTACGGAAAAGTTGCCGTGAAATTTACAATTGCCGGCACTGGCCATGTTGAATCACAATTAATCGGTGACACTACTTTAAAAAGTCAACCGGTCGAGGGCTGTATATTAAATAAAGTTTCAAAATGGAAATTCCCAGAACCTAAAGGCGGAACAAAGGTCGTTGTCACATATCCGTTTTTATTTAAGAGCACAAACTAATTACCACAGCACAGGAGAGTTATTAAATGAAAACATTGACAACATTACTTTTAACACTGGCCACCGCAACAGCGCTGGCTCAAACGGACACACGCGGCTCTGATAAAGTTGATTTGAAAAAATTAGAGGACAAATATTTTTCTGCAAAAGATGATGATTACGGCGTTATTCAAAACAGAACTTTTTCAAAAGCCGGAAAAATTTATGCATCATTAGTGTATGGTCCGCTTGTGAATGATACATTCGCAAAGGCTCGCGCAGCCGGCCTGATGACTGGGTACTATTTCACAGAAGATTTTGGTATTGAAGCCAGCTATTTAAAATATGATACTACAAAAAGTGAATCCGTCGAAAGCTTCAATTTACTGACAGCAAATACATCACCGAATTACAATCTAATTGATTCGTCGTATTCAGTTTCTGCAACATACACTCCTTTTTATGCAAAAATGGCATTTATGAATAAAGCCATTCTGTATTTTGATATGGGTTTTACGGCTGGATTCCCATGGGTTCAGCCGCTACAGTAATTTTAAAAGTTGCAACTTTAGATTCAAACCGTATTGCGGTTGAGGTATCTGACGGTAAAAAATATTTCGCGG
>JAYVKY010000412.1:0-4451 GCA_043767965.1 Pseudobdellovibrionaceae bacterium | reverse complement strand
GTGAAATTGGCGAAAATGCAGCCCTTGCCGCTGGGTTTATTGTTGCGGGCTCTACTAAAATTGGAAAAAATTTAATGTCCTCTGGCGGCGTAGGTATTTTAGGCCACCTTGAAATTACAGATAATGTTATTTTAACCGCACGAACAGGAGTCATAGAATCCATCGCTGAATCAGGATTTTACGGAGGCTACCCCGCTATTCCACAAAAAGAAAATTTAAAAATTATGGCAACGATTCCCCATTTGCCAAAAATTAAAAAACAAATCGCACAAATTATGAAACACTTAGGTTTAGAAAAATAAAAAATTAGAAATATTTTTTTAAAAACTGATCTAATTTTCTAATTGGTACTTGTATTTGATTATTTGCTACAGCTTGAATTTCGCCACCATAAGTTACAACCAAAATCGGCGCAGCTTTAAATAATTTTAAAGCTGTCGAAGATAATACGACGGGATCTACGTTTTGTGATCCCAACTTAACTTCAATTAATACAATTTGATCACGATACTGCAATACAAAATCGATTTCTTCTTGCTCTTTTGTTCTGTAATAACTCAGATGAAATTCTTTTTGAAAATTTAATTTATACTTAATAATTTCAGTCAAAACAAAGTTTTCGAATAAAGCGCCCATCTGCACAGAATTTTTCATCGACAAAGAATCTTGGTGACCTTGCAATCTCGAAGCCAATCCCGTATCTAAAAAATATATTTTTGGTGATTTGGTCAACCGTTTCGTCAAATTCGAAGAATACACAGGCAAAGAATACGTCAGTAAATTTTTTTTCAAAATACCAAACCATTCTTTTAATGTTTTTCCTTTGATTCCGATCGCGTTCGACATATTTTCAAAATTTACAACTTGACCTGTATGTGCGGCAAAAAGACTTAAGCTTTGTAGAAATTCATCAACTTTTTCTATCCCCGCACTTTTAGAAATATCCTTTTCAATAAATGTCCTAATATAATCGTTCAAATAACTGATGGGATTTAATTCCGGGCTCACATAGAGCTCTGGAAATCCACCCTTATACATAATCAAATTTAAAGCTAAATCTTTAAATTCGGATTCAATCTCTGACAAACTTAATCCCAACAAAAAATAAATCGAAACTCGACCCGCTAATGTTTCTTTAATCGCAGCATCCAATTGAATTAAATTTGATCCTATCATTTTAAACATAATAGATTTTTTAATTACATTTTTTGAGTCGCCCAATAATTTTTCTCGCCGTTTTTGATCTATTCTTTTTTTGATTTCAAAGAAAAGATCTGTCTCCAGATGAACTTCGTCAATGAAAACACATCCAGGATTTTCACCAAATAAAAAAGAAGGGTCGGTTGTGGCCAACTTTCGACTTCGCAAATCATCCATAAAAATACTTAAACCCGGCTCCGGCTGCATTTTAAGCAATAAACTGGTTTTACCAACTTGCCGTGGCCCTAGCACCAATATCGACTCTAAATTCGTCGATTCATTAAACTCATTTAAAAAATCTCTGTAAATCCACATATTTGACGATATTAACCCAACAGGTTAATATCGTCAAATAAATCTATTGAACTCATAACAATAACAGACTTTAATAGAGTCTCAACAAATAGGAGTCGCCCCATGCCTTACGAAGTTTACAAAATGATACATCTGACAGGAATTTTTCTTTTGATCTCTGGATTGATGATGGCTTTCGCAATCACATCCAGCGGCCACATATTGGCTGGTCGTATTAAAACATTTTCTTTTGCCACACACGGCATAGGTTTAGTTTTGATTTTAGTCAGTGGTTTTGGCTTGCTTGCACGTTTGGGATTGGCTCGCGAAATGCCGATGTGGGCTTATGTGAAATTTGCGATCTGGGGAATTTTTGCGATCTATATTTCTGTATTAAAAAGAAAAGGCCAGTTGGGCTGGCCTTTGTATGTTGCTATGCTGGGTGTTTTTATGTTTGCGTCTTGGCTTGCGATCTTTAAACCATTTTAATTCTTATTCTTAGGGCGCCTTCAAGAGGCGCGTCTCTTTAATGAATTGCTGCAACTGTACCGCTTGATCCGCGGTGAATACAGAATCTGTGTACGACTCTAATGAAATAACTGCCACGCTCAGATCAACAGCAATTCCCATTGTCCCTGCACCGTCAGCAAAGTATACACCTTGCCTATTTACACTTGAGAAATGGCGAACAAAGGGCTGCAGTAATACAGCTGCGCCAATTTTTATTCCTGCATACATACCTAAAACATCACTTAAGTTTTTATTATTCCAATTCATCAATGTTGATGAATCATTCATAACCATTTCACAACCCACAGTGACGCCACCAGAACGTAATTTCATCGAAACTGGTAATTTAAAAATAATATTTTGATTTTTATCCATACCCGTCAGTATCCCAATTTGGTTTTCACTGCCGATGACATTATTATAACCCAACGAACACATTCCGCTTCCGGCAGCGCCCTTAGTTTCAAAATTTTTCTGATGAACGCCCTTGTTCCAATCGATATATAATTTTTGAATGGCAACAGTTCCTGCAGATGCATTGATCGAAATGCTCAAAGCTAGCGATAAGAAAAGTACTATTTTTTTCATAACGAATCCTCTTTGTTTTTATGGTAATACTAAAATATTTTTTGTATTTAATTTGTATTCCAATTGCGACTTGATCTGCAAAAACAGCTGACGATAAAGATCTAACTTTTCGTACAATAACTTTGTCGCAACACTTGACGATGACACCTGCGGTAAATATCCTGTTCCCTTGAGCACCGCATAACATGCCGTCAGCGCTGCTGCAGCAATTACTCCGTAGACGGCAGTTGATGCGAATATATATATGATAAATGGTGCCAATAATGCCAAGGTCAAAGCCACCGCCGCAGAAGATAGAAACATCAATGTGTAATCTGTATTATCATTTTTAATTAAATTTAAAAATGCTGTCAGCTCACTCAGTTGAAACTGCACCAACTGCTGAGCCATTTCAGGATTCCGAGGTGCAACAGCTTTTGCCTTTTCAATCACAAGATTAATTTCAACAGTTTTAATTTTTACATACTCTTCTGAAATAATTTTTAAAATTGCTTCCCGAATGGCACCTTTTCGTTGATTTGGATTTACAGACAAATCAATTCTTGCTGCTGCTAATCTTGCAGTAACCTGCTCTTGTGGATCAGCCTCAGTAATTACCCTTAGCATTTCAACGCCATTATTGGTCTTTAAATAGGTTAATACGGCAATTTCATAGGCCTTTGATTTTGCCGCGATATCATTATCTGATACCGCCAAAGCAAATTGGCTAAAAATTTGGTTAAAGATAAAAATACATAAAATCACACACTGATTCAGTCGTTTACTCATAAGCTCTCCATTCAATCATATTGAATACAGCAAACAAATGACCAATCAGAATGTATTTAGGCTCGATTTAACCACGGGGCTATGACTAAATGTTTTACAACAAGACACAAAACGTCTCGCCCGCGGCATAAAAATTGATTCTGATGTATATATCCAAGGAGTTTTTATATGAAGTCAAATATACGCCTAATTTGTTTTTTCAAACTTATCGCTTGTATAACAATTTGCGCACCAAGCTTATCCTTGGCTCAAACTGAGATATGTAATTATAAAAACAAAAGCACTTTTGTTTTTCGTGACTTGGTCGAGCTAATTAAAAATCCAGCTTGCGAAGTAAAAAGTATTAAAGATGTCATTTCGAAACTTCCTTCGTTTATGAGTAAAAACACTGTTTTGATGAATCGCAGTCAGTCGCTACAGGGCCCGCACAAAGTTGATTATGTATATCCTCGAGCAATTGTAAATTCGCTAGGAAGCTACGACAATCATCAAGCTGGAATTGCTTTAAGCTTTAATGGTCATGCATCGCAAACAAATTACTTGGGGCTTGAAGTTATGGCTGTCGACATTACTAAAGATTTTAATACAATGTTTGAATATGCTGATATTCAATTTCCCTCAGAGTCAGAATCTGAAACATTAACTTGGAGCGAAATTCAAAATCGAATTAAATTCTCTGAAAAAAATCCTGCGACATGCCAAAAGTGTCATGGTAATCCGGCACGGCCAATATTCGAACAATATCCCAATTTGGATGGAGCCTTAGGGAAGCGACATATTGAAAAATTGTCCAATCAAGAAAACGAAGGATTTGATAAGTTTATAGCTATGCATAAAAACGATCGCAAATCGCGATACTATTGGCTGAATCTTGAAAAATTTTTTGGATCTACAACTTTACCTAGAACTATTGATCCAACTGAAACAGTTTTTGATCGTGGCACGCAAAACTTGGAATTTAATCAACGATTATTTAATTACAATGCATATCGAGTTGCAAAAATGATACAATCAAAAAAAATGTATTCGGTTTTTAAGTATGCGATCTGGGGTGCCTCGTCAGATTGTGATAACATTAAAGAATTTTTTCC
>JAYVKY010000411.1:0-8214 GCA_043767965.1 Pseudobdellovibrionaceae bacterium | reverse complement strand
CCAAAGAACATTTTTCTGAAGTGCAAATAGCGCACGAAAATTTTTATGATTTTTTGGATAAAAATAAGAATAAGAATAAATTCGATTTAGCACTACTTGATTTGGGCGTCAGCTCGCCACAGCTGGACCAATCAGATCGCGGATTTAGTTTTATGCGTGATGGTCCACTTGACATGCGTATGAATCAAAATTTACTGAAAACCGCGGCTGATTTAGTAAATACCTGTTCGGAACTAGAACTATTTAAAATTTTTTCTGACTACGGTGAAGTTAAAAAGTCAGCAAAAGTTGTTCGCGCCATTTTAAAGGACCGTCAAACTCAAAAATTTGAAAGCACATTGCAGCTCGCGAAAATGATTGAACGGGTCGATGGATGGCAAAAAAAAGGGTTTCATCCGGCGACACAATATTTCATGGGCTTAAGACTAGTTGTCAATCAAGAGCTCGAAGTGACAGAGCGAGCGATTCCGCTTTTGATTGAACAATTAAAAGATCAGGGTCGTTTGGCCATCATTACATTTCATTCACTTGAAGATCGAATCGTCAAAAACTTATTTAATGAATCCCAGCTGGGATTTGCAGTAAATAAAAAAGTGATTGTACCAAGCCTTGAAGAATGTAAAAATAATCCAAGGGCAAGAAGTGCAAAATTACGAGTTTTTCAAAAAGGCAATCCAACTGAAAAACTGGATAAATTCGCGCAACGGCGAAAGCTTAGAATTTAAAACAATTACGAGGTCAAGGAATGAACTCAGATTATTATCAAGAAGATATTCAAAGGCTGAAGCCTTTTTTAAGTATATTTTTTATTATAGCGACATTTTTCAGTTTAGTTTTCTTAAAAATGGAAGAACGACGAATGTCATACGTTGTTTTAAAGCAAACGCGCGAATATAAAAAAATCACCGAAATTCAAAAGCAAAAAGAAATTCAATTGGCAAAGTTATTGCGACCACAGTTTATCGAAAATATTGCCAAAGAGAAAATGACCTTAAAACGGGCTACCGCAGCACAAATCATCCATCTCAGTCCAAATATATCTGTCAGTTATTTAAAATCTGATTTGTTAAAATTGGGACTTTCAAATTGAAAACAAAAATAATTTCATTATTTATTGGTCTATGTGTATTGTGGTCAGCACTTGCCTTACGCGCGGCCTATTTGCAGTTTTTACCACATGAAAAACTAAACACGCTTCAAGCTAGACAATTTCAAACAGTGGTGACCTTGCCATCTCGGCGTGGCAATATTTTAGATACCAAAGGTAAAGATTTGGCAATGAGTTCACCGGCCTACTCAATTTATGCTGATCCGAAAATGATTGAAAATAAAAAGAAATTCTCAAAAATTTTAAGCCAAGCACTTGGCGAACCCATTTCGTCGATCATGAAAAAAATTTTAGACCACAAGAAAAGATTTGTTTGGCTTGATCGGTTGGTTAATGCAACAACTGCTGATCAGTTAAAAGAACAAAAAATTCGTGGCTTGGGTTTTGTTGAAGAGTGGAAAAGAATTTATCCCAATGATCGAATGCTATCGTCAATTCTAGGTTTTATTGGTAAAGAAGGGCAAGGCCTTGAAGGTATCGAGCTTTTTTATGATAAAGATCTTAAGGGTGAAAGCAAAAAAGTATCACTCAGAAAAGATGCTCGAGGCCGACTATTAGTACAAGACGGTACTGTATTCACCGAGACCCCACAAGGGAAAGAAATTCAATTAACGATTGATTCAGATTTGCAATATTTTGTTGAAACCGAACTGCAGCAGGCGCTTATAAAACATGAAGCCGAAGCGGCCTACGCCGTTGTTTTAGATGCAAAAACATCTGCTATTCGCGCCATTGTCAGTCTTCCAGATTTTGATTTAAATTATCCCGAAAAATCAAATTCATTGTATCGCAGAAATCGTGCCGTTTCAGACACGTACGAACCGGGCAGCACATTAAAAACTTTTATTTTGGCTGAAGCTTTAGAGAAAAATATTTACAAAGCAAATTCAAAAATATTTTGTGAAAAAGGGCGATTTCAAATCGGCAAGCGTGTGATTCACGAGGCTGAAAAAGATCATGCGCAAGGATTAATTACGGTCAGCGAGGTTTTGGCCTATTCATCAAATATAGGAACAAGTAAAATCGCTTTAAAATTGGGTGATGATGCTTTAAGATCTGCACTTTTACGTTTTGGTTTTGGTCAGAAAACAAATCTTGATTTACCAGGTGAGGCTAAAGGCATTATTTTAGGTCTGCCATGGAAAGACCATTTATTAGCCAATGTTTCATTTGGCCAAGGTATGACGGCGTCACCATTGCAAATGGCCAATGCCTATGCCGCTATTGCCAACGGCGGAATTTTAAATAAGCCCTACATTGTTCAAAGTATTAATGATGTCGAAACGAACCAAAAAGTTCAAACTGAGCCCGAAGAAATCAGAAGAGTTATTAGTGAAGAAACGGCACGACAAATGCGGATGATGTTGGCGGGGGTTACTTCAGGCAAGGGCACAGGTTTGCTGGCACGTGTGCCAGGTTATATCGTTGGCGGAAAAACGGGTACCGCACAAAAAGTAAAAACAAATGGCCGTGGCTATGTTCAAGGTGGCTATATCGGAAGTTTCACAGGATTTATTCCAGCGAATGACCCACAATATGTTATTTACGTGGCCTTAGATCATCCTAAAAAAGGTTATTATGGTTCTGCAGTGGCCGCTCCGCTATTCTCTAGTATTGCCTCATACGCTGTTCGCAAAGATGGCGTCGCACCCGAAATTTTATCCGAGAAAGATTTAAGTCAAGTTCCCACAGCTCAAACAAATTTGAATCAAAAACAGATTGAAAACTACAGTTTAGATGATTTAAAAAATGAAAAACAAATTCTGACAGCCACGCCCGAGTTAAAAAACTTATCAGTTCGCGAAGTTTTACAAAAAGTACATCAGCAAGATATTAAAATTAAATTTATGGGTTCTGGGCAGGTTTCTAAAACATGGCCCGAAGCCGGTGAAGCATTGAATCCCGACCGTCAAATGACAGTTTTTTTGAAAGAATAAGTCCGTTAACTGCTCGCGCTGGTGTAATTGCGTAAACAGTACTGCCAATATCTATTGGTTAAATTAAATAAAATCAATGGCATTACCAGGGCCCAGATTAACAGAGCGGGGTTTAAGGGTTCAAGTAAAAACCTAGTTGGAATTGATGCGATCATTGCAAATGGTAAAATAAAAATTAATATTTTTCGTAAAGCACCACCCATAAAGCTTGAATATATTCCGTCGGGACGCAGACCCAATCTAAATAGCGAATACCAAACATATTGTAAAAAATCGGCGCGAGTAAATAAAAGTGCCGTCGCATTCAATGCAAATCGTCCGCAAAATATCACTGACAGTCCTGATGGGATCATAATTATCAGCCATAATAAATTGACCCAAGAAAAATGGGGCAATTGTTTTAAAGACCAAAACAGACCGCCCAGCGTAATAAAAAAACAGGGTATATGTGATATTGATAATTTTTGTGAACTTGTTATAAACATTGAATTAACAGGCTTTGTAAGTAATAAATCAAGTTGGCCCTTTCGGACATCATCGTTAAATTTCGAGAAGTTTGAGTCCCATAAAATCATATAAATCGAATCTACAAATAAAGCTAAAAACATAAATACGCGCATTTCATCTTTGGCCCAGCCACCGATCAGATTTGTGTGACGATACAGAACTTCGTAAATGACAAGCTGTGTGGCGTACCATACAAATTCTGCACAAATAAGTAAGAAGAAATTAAATCGAAATTCGAGATCGGCCACCAGACTTGCATTAAAAAAACCTTTGTAAATCACTAAGTACTTATGGATCAGATATTTCACGGGATAATTTTTCATGCACCGGTACCTGTGTATTCAGTCAGGCCTTTTTTCCACAGAATTCGTGCGATAAATGACAATGCGATTAAACCGATTGTCACAGATAAAAAACCACTGATCACAACAGGATATTGAACTCGTCCAGTGATATATGCCACCGGAATATAAACACCTGATGCAAATGGCAGCGCAGTTAAAACTGTTTTCAAAAACGGAGGCATAAGATCAAAGGGTATCAGTTCGCCGGCTAATAAAAATAAAGATAAATTTTTAATTAAGGTGAATGATCTAACTTTTGTAATAAAAAATGCGAAGGTACTTATTATAAAGCTCATTGTGTGCAGCAAAAATAAATAAAAAAAGACTAATAATAGCGCTAACGGAATTTTTTCGTACTGAACAGGTAATTTAAAATAAAATGATACGGCAAGTGGCACCAGTAAGGATAAAAAAGTTGTAATTATTTTATAACCCATCAGTTGGCTTAGATAATATTCATAAAAACTGATCGGTCTGGTTAATACGATATTGATGTTGCCGCTGGCGACATCTTCAACCATCATGGATTCATACATCCAACTGATGGCGACACGCCCTAAAAATGGCGCCCATACGCCGTAGGCAAGGTAGGCGTCTTTTGTAAAACCACCAATCGTTGGCGAAGCATTTGAATCAAAAATAGCAATCCATAATAAGATTTCGATACCTACTGTGATCAGTGGTTGTAAATAGGCATCGATAAAAAAATTAAATCGATATTCTAAATTTGTAACGATCGCAAGCTGGCTAAAGGCCAGATTCTTTCGCCAAAAAGCCATGAATGACTTCTTCAAAATCGACCTCTTCTGTTTTTAAATCGCTGACTTCGCCCTGTTTCAAAATATCGTTTAATTTTTCAGATAGTTCATTGGCTTGATAGGTCAGTGTTTGTTCGACACTATCATTTTTATATCTGTAAATTATTTTTTTAGTTAGATTTGAACCCTGCATAAAGTGATCAACAGTTCCATTGTACACCATTTCGCCTTTTGAAATTAACAGCAGCTGATCTGCAAGTTGTGTAATATCATCCATGTAATGCGAGGTCAAAATGACGACGGGCTTATAATCTTTGACGTAAGATTCTAAAAAATTTCGTATTGCATTCTGAGCCAAAATATCTAAACCAATCGTCGGCTCGTCCAAAAATAAAACTTTGGGTTGATGCAGAAGTGATCCGATAATTTCCATTTTCATTCGCTCGCCAAGGCTGAGCCTGCGCAGTTGGGTATCTAGCATTTCTGTGCAGCCCAAAATATGCGCCAAGTCATCAACTGTGTGTTTTGCCGTGATCGGGTTCAGATCATAAATTTTTGAAAGTAGTGAATAGCTATCTCGGGCGGAAATATCCCACCACAGTTGGTTTTTTTGTCCTAACAACAAGCTGATTTGTTTTAAAAAATCATTTTTTCGTTCCCAAGGCTTGTAACCCAGTACAGAAACAGTGCCTGACGTCGGATAGATTAAGCCGGCCAGAATTTTTAAAAGGGTCGTTTTCCCAGCGCCATTTGATCCAACAAGGCCGATAATTTTCCCGCCCTCAATTTTTAAGGTTGTATTTTTTAAAGCCCATTTTTCTGTGTATTCACGGTTCCAAAAACCTTTCACCGATGCCATAACGCCTTCTTTTTTAGAATAGGTTTTATAACTACGTGATAAGTTTTCAGTTTCAATGACAAAACTCATTTAGTTTCGGCCACTTTCTCGGTTAAATATTTTTTAGCTCGCAGGCAAACTTGAACAGGAATTTCATGCCCCCCCTGAAAAGAGACAAAATCAATAGTTAATTCTTGCTTCTTTAAAAGCTGAATCAGTTTTTGAGTTCCACCCGAGGGTAATACCTGATCTTGTTCGCCATGAGATAAAAATATTTTCTCGTTTTTTCGAGCCGCCGATTTTTCAGTCCAGACATCTTTACGAATCAAACTGCCGGAAAGGCTTAGTAAACCTAAAGGTGTCGCACTGGCCTGAAAATAAATTTCAGTGGCAAGCATGGCGCCTTGTGAAAATCCTCCCAAGATAATTTGATTCCAAGGGATGTTTAAAGACTGAATCAGATTCATAATCTGAGGCACAAGCTCTGTCATTTGCGGCGGCGAATAATTTGACCAGTCTGTCGGAAGTTGTGATAACTGCAATGGCCACCAAGCACGGCCCGTTAGACCTGGTCCGATGGGCACGCTAAATATTCCGTTCGGAAAAATCCAATTTAATTCGATGTCGTCAGGGTTTAAGATTTCTTTCAAAGATTCAAGATCATTCATGTCAGCGCCAAACCCGTGAAATAAAATAACATAGGGTTTTGAAGTATCATTGGTGTGTTCGATGTAGTTTATGTTTTTATATAAAGTTCGGCTCATTTTTTGTACCCTTATCAGATGAAATAGTTTAATATTTTGTTTGTGAATCTGCAGCAGTTATTTTCAATGTTTGAATGGAAAGCCGATGCTTTAAGCACCGATGCGCCTACAGGGCAGCTTGAGGTCAGCTTAATTTGTTTTGATGCGCGCCAAGTGATTCAAAATTCTGTCTATGTCGCTATACGTGGGGTGCAAACCGATGGGCACAAGTATATTTCACAAGCCATCGACAACGGAGCCATTGCTTTGGTCATTGAAGACAATCAAGCCATACCTAAAGATTTTAAAGGTTTTGTACTTGTTGCGCCGAATACACGGCAGATGCTTGATCATTTAGCCGCCAGATTTTATGATAACCCTTCGCAAAAGCTATTTTGTATTGGCGTCACCGGCACGAATGGAAAAACATCGATCACCTATTTGTTAGAACATATTTTAAACGAGAATAAAAAGCCTGTGGGAATCATGGGTACTGTCAACCATCGGGTTGGCAATAAAATATGGAATTCAGAAATGACAACGCCAGATCCTGTCACGTTACAAAAAAGGCTGCACGAATTTATTGAATTTGGCGCAAGCTTTTGCGCCCTAGAAATCTCATCGCATGCCCTTGATCAAAAACGTGCCGATAGCGTTCAATTTAACACAACCATATTTACAAATTTAACCTTAGATCATCTGGATTACCATAAAAATATGAACGACTATTTTTTAGCGAAACAAAGACTGTTCAGTGACCTGATGTGGAGCAGTCTTAAAAAACCATTATTTGCTATCGTTAATATTGATGACAGCTATGGCCGAAAAATAAAATTACCAGAACACGTTGTCGGTTGGACCTACGGACAAAAAGAATCTGATTTTCAATTTAAAATTCTAAAAATGAACTTTTCAGAAACTGAATTTGAATTAAAAACTCCGCTTGAAAAAATAAATATTCAGATACCACTGACGGGTGTACATAACGTTTATAATGTCGTCGCAAGCCTTGCCGCCGCCTTGTCGGCGGGGGTTGCTGTTGAACAAAGTGTCAGGACTTTGAAATATTTCAAAGGTATTCCCGGCAGACTTCAGAAAGTTCAATCAGGATCTGAAAAAAATGTATTCGTTGATTACGCCCACACCCCTGATGCTCTTGAAAGCACATTGAAATCACTAAAAAAAATCAAACAAGAAATCAAATCGAATCAAAAAATAATTACCGTTTTTGGTTGTGGTGGTGACCGTGATAAATCAAAGCGGCCATTGATGGCAAAGATTGCAGCCCAATACAGTGATTTTGTTTTTATCACATCAGATAACCCTCGAACTGAAAATGCCGATGAAATTATCAGGCAAATTCAAGCCGGTTTGTCACAAAATTTTAAAAATTTCGATGTCGATTCAGATCGTGCCCGTACGATTCAAAAAGCAATCAATATGGCCGAATCTGGTGATGTGGTTTTGATCGCGGGTAAGGGCCATGAAGATTGTCAAATTATCGGCACAACGAAGCATCATTTCAGTGATGTTGAAGTGGCGGGGAAATATTTATAATTACTAGAACAGCATTCTGCAAGTGACCTCGGAATTTAAAGTCTTATTTTTTTAAGTTCATAAAATCTTTTCGCTTTTTCTAAAAATCCAAGTTTGTCTTCATATTTTTCAATCGTCGCTGCCAATGGTTTTTGCGAATTTTTATCAACAGCCCAAAGTCTGTTGTCAAAAATTTTAAATTCGATATCGGAATCTAATTTTTTTGATGACAGACCCAATTTTAAATAAGCATTTAAGGTATTTTTAAGCCATGTGTATTTTGTATCAACGCCTGAAAGCCGTTGTTTTTCAGAATCGCCCATAAAAACGACCCGTTGAGCTAATAATAATTTGTAAAATGATTTAGATAATTTTTTCTGATCGCCAGCGCTTAAAGCGCTTTTTAGATCATATTCAATTTTGTGTATCAGACTTATCTGAAC
>JAYVKY010000410.1:0-4317 GCA_043767965.1 Pseudobdellovibrionaceae bacterium | reverse complement strand
TTGATGGATCCACACAAACGATTGCAATTTTATGTTCTGGGTATGCATTTAAAAATCGTTGCGCAAGCTCATCGATTAAAGATGATTTTCCGGCACCGCAGTGACAAGATGAAGACATTTGTTGAATCCTACAATGGTGCTTTGGGCTTTATTCAGGGCCAAAGTAAATTAACTGAAACTAAAGATGGTAAACCAAGGCTGGGCCCGTTGGGTGGCGACGGGATGCTACGCACAACTGAAAGTCGGCTGCGTTCAATTATTCAAACACCACAATACACCGATAGCGACATTCAACGAGTGATAGAGCTAGGTATCGAATTTAATAAAAATGGCAGTCTTGATTTCAATCAGGACAAATTTAAAAAAATTCTAACAACTGACCCTCTGCGCGTCGTTAAGTTTTTGCGCGGAAATTTGGTCGATGTCGGCTTTATACCTCAGATGACAAAAAATTTACGAACACTGACTGATCCTGCAGCCGGAGTCGTCGGCTCTCGCAAAAAAAACTTTCAAGATCGCGTAAATCAAATTGATAAAGGGATCGAGCGTAAAGAAAAAAGTCTTGAAAAGCGTGAAGAACAATTAAGAAAGCAATTTTCAGATATGGAAGGTGCCATGTCGAAAATTCAAGGGCAGGGGGCTGCTATGACCGGAATGCAAAAATAAAATAACAATGATTTTTTTAAAAAAAGAAGGGATCTAAAAAATGAGTAATCCGTATCAAAAGTATAAAAATGCTTCAGTTCTGAGTGCTTCAAAAGAGCAAATTTTATTGATGTTGTACGAGGCCGCGATCAAATTTACAAAGCTTGCGTTGCAGGCTATTGAAAATAAAAATATTGCAGAACGAGGTAAAAATATTCTGCGCGCCTATGATATCGTCGCCGAATTACAAATATCGCTGGACCACAAAGTTGGGGGCGATTTACCCAGACAGCTGGATCAGTTGTATACATATATGCTGGACCAATACACAAAGGCGAACAGCCAGGGTGACACAGAGGCATTAAGGTCGTGTGTGAAAATACTCGAGAATCTATACGATGGATGGAAGCAAGTTATTAACGGCATGAATAAAACAAACGATCAAACGAAATAAACTTGGGTGAATCAAATTCATTCAATTAGAAAAGAGGACCCATGATTCGAGTCATACAGCTATTAAATGAAAAAAATCATTTTCTAGAAAAATTTACGAGCCTAAATGAAAAACAAATTGTGCGTTTAGAAGAAGGTCACTTTGACCAAATTGAGACCTTCTATAATCAGCGGGAAGATTTAATAAAAATTATTAAATATATCGATTCGGAAATGAATGTCGCACAAATTTTGCAAAAAGAAAGCGGAAGGCAGTTAACTGATTCAGATCGTAAATTCGTCAAAGAGTCTTTAAAAACAAAAGACAGCTATACAGCAAAAATAATAGACCAAGACATGCAAGTTTTAGCCCTAATAGATCAGGCCAAATCGCAGATTATTAAAGAGCTGCAAGAGGTTCGTCGAGGCAAACGTGCGATGGCCGGCTATAAGTCTAATTTGGGAGCGTAAAGAAAATTTCTACAGTCAAAACTATGACTGGTCAGTCAATTATAAATTTGAGATCTAACTTTTTTAAAGGCTCAGAATAAAATCTGGGCCTTTTCAGCATTTAATGGCTCATAAATACTGGCACCATCATTGCTTTATATATTGGTGTACGACATTGAAAGGCAAGGATTGCCGATCAAGTACAAAAATTATCACCGGAGGCAGGATGCAAGATCAAATTCAAGAGGGCTATCAGCAAGCGTTAGCTTTATTTCAAGATAAAAAATACAAGAAATCATTTTTAAAGCTGATCGGGATTTCAAACAGCTGTTCAAGCGATAGTAATTATTTATTTTTGTTATCAGAAGTGCAAAATCAAATGCAAGATTTTGTGGCTCGACAAAGAACATTACAAGTTCTTTGTCAAATTACTCAAAAGGTTGAGCATCAGATTTTATTAATGAAGCAATTGCTGCAAAATAAATCTGTGAATTTAGCCTTAGATGTTGGTTTGCAAATACAGGCAAAAACCTTATCAAATTCTGCAAAAGCAGAAGTTTTTGACTTATTGTCCAATATTTACATTCAAGAGAATGATTTTGAAGGTTTAGCAGAGGTTGTAAAATCGTACGAGCAAGAACAAGTACAGACAGAATGCTATTTTTATTCGAGAAGCCTTTTGTGTTTAAATGAATCGAACGAAATACAAGCTTTGGAAAATTTACGATTGGCTGTTTTGACAAACAAAAATTTTGATCAAGCCTGGGTCGCATTGGCCTTGGTGCACGAAAAAATGGGAGATCAAGATTTGGCCATGGCAAATCTTGAAAAGGCATTAGATGTAAACCCACTAAATATTTCAGCACTTAAGCATTATTCTAAAAAATCAATATTGGCTGGTGATGTTGATAAGGCTGTTGAAAAAATCAGTTTTTACTTGCAAGAGTATAATTTTGATCTAGAAATGACTACGCAATATGTAGAATTAATGAAAAACAAAAAACAATATGACATCGTACAACACGAATCTAAAAAACTGTCATATTATTTTGGACAACAAATCAGCTTGTGATAAGCTGATACGGTGAATCTGATTGTTCAGGACAAATTCGAAAAATATATCAAGCACGATCTAGCTGCTAGGATCAGCCTAGCAGCACCCATTGATTTTGTTATCGGCGACGTCAGTTTTTTAAAATCCAGCCTATCGCCCACCAGAAAAACGTTTTTAGTTACAAATCACGACAGTGTCGACATAAAGGTCATTGATATAATTCGGCCCAGTTATGTTTTTAAAGAACAAGATTTAGAAATCGATTATCAATGTTTAGTGCTTGCCATCGATGCCGAACTTTTAGATTTGGCCAAAAAACAAAAAATTCAATTAATTAAAGTAAGTACCGAACAGAAAAGAAACGAGCTTGAACGCTTGAATTCATTTTTACAAACGGAATCAGATGAAAAAAAAATCTCGTTAGGGCAATTTCACAGAGAAGAACAAAACAAAAAAAGCAAAGAAAAAAAACTTCTCTATTTTTTAGATTATTTAAACTCTGAATATGAAAAATCAGATTTTATTTTAGATGTATTGAAGACAATATGGTCAGATCTTAAAAAAGTGGGCACATTCTACAGATTAGGCTTTATTATTCAGAATGAAAACCAACGAAGCTATATCATAGAATTTGATGGGAAAATTGATCGTACAAAAACTGTACCCTTTGAAAAGGCAATTCAATCGGCGCAACTGGGGCAGTTCTTAGCAAATATTTTTAAACGACCAGTGGGTAAGTTGATCAGTTTTTCCACTGAAAAAGAAAACAATCAATTTATATTTTTTTTCGAAGTTCAAGGTCACGAATTTAATACTTTGGATTTAGATGCCTACATGTCAGATCGAATCAGTTTGTTATCTATCGTGGTTCAGCGCTGGTATTCCGAATCGAATGAAATTCAAATTCTGCGTCAATGGCAACAACTGTTTAAATCTTATCAAAATCCTGTTCATGCTATTGATGCAGATTATAACTTGATTCAATCCAATTATAATTTGCAACCTGATGATTCTGTAAAAAAATGTTATCAAGTTTTGGCAAAACACAATCAGCCGTGCGTGGGCTGTCCTATTGCAGGCGACAGTAAATTAAATTCCAAAAATTTTAAAAATCACGTACAAATTAACAAATCTGATTATGAGGTGATTATATCTGATTTTACCATAGATCAGAAAAAATATTTTTTTATGATCTATGAAAATACAAATGAATTAAATTTATTAAAATCAAATTTAATTCAAGCTGAAAAAATGGCAACTATCGGTCAACTGTCGAACCACTTGGCGCACGAACTAAATAACCCATTAACAGGTCTAAAGCTATATTCGGAAATGTTGCTCAGTGATCATCGATTAAAAAATCCCACCTATGAAAGTGACATGCGAGAAGTTTTAAAAGCCATTTCGCGCAGTCAAACAATTTTGCAAGATTTAAATCAATTTGCAAATGAAAGTAAAACAGATTTGTTAAAAATTGATTTTTCCGAGATGGTTAAAAAAACAATGACGTTGTTAAAATCAATTTTACGCAATCATCGAATTTTTATTGATTTAAAGCCGACTCAGGTATTAGCGCAACCAACATATTTACAGCAGGTTTTATTCAATTTAATTAAAAACGCGTGTCAGGCCATGCCTAACAAAGGAACACTTAAAATTTATCAAATCGAGAACGATCATGGTTACGATTTTATTATTGAAGATGATGGCCCTGGTTTGCCACCACAGATTTTAAA
>JAYVKY010000409.1:0-2413 GCA_043767965.1 Pseudobdellovibrionaceae bacterium | reverse complement strand
CTCAGCGGAGTTAAGGGCGTATTGAATAATATTACATTGAAACCTTCTGTAAATGTGAAGGATGTTAAGGAAAAAATAGAAAAAGCTATTCTCAGAACGGCGCAGGAAGACATCAATAACATCAGAGTTCTTGCCGCCGACAATGAAGTTCAGCTTTTAGGAAGTGTCAGTAGCTGGGCTGAAAGGTCTAATGCAGAATCTGCCGCTTGGTCGGCTCTGGGAGTCAGCAAAGTAAAGAATGAACTTAAAATTCAACCACATTTTTAAGATATAAAAAAGGAGACAACATGAAAAATTTAATAGCTACGGCGATGGTAATTACTGTAACAACCCTGACCGTATGGGGACTGGAAAAAGCAACAGTCGAAAAAAAAACCCAGATGGCAGAAATGACAGCCGAACAGCGCGAAACCATGGCCACCAAACACGAGAAACTTGCGACCTGTCTGCGCTCCGGTAAGCTTATGGGTGAGTGCCGCGAAGAAATGATGGGTGTTGAGGACTGCTCGATGATGGGGATGAAACACGGAAAAGGTATGATGGAAGGGTATGAAAAAAAACGTAACAAGTAAGTTATGACCAAGAGATGAAAATTATGAAAAAACTGGCAGTAACTGCGGTGATGGCCCTGGCTTTTACATCAATGAGATGCTCAACCTACAGATTGCAGGACGAAGTTAAATATTTAGTCGAAAAATCAGGCGCTTACGAATAGCGCCTGATAATTTTTGTTACCGAAATTCAATAAAACTACTTAATCAGATTCAGCTTAACTTCACCTTTTTTTAAAGAAAAATTAAGTTTGGCGGCGGTGCGAAGCATTGTTATGAATTTTGAATTGTTCTTGGCCTCACATTTTGAAATATCCAATGTAATTTCAGAAAAACTCGTACTGTCGGATAACTCTTTTGCTGAAACAAGCGTAGCGCAGGTTAAGTAGTTGATATTGTCCTGTAAAGTTTCTCCACCGCAGCCGATGTTTGAATTGACTTTATATTCAGATGTAAATTGAATCAACTGGGCACCTTTCGCTGATCCAGAACAACCAATAATTGGCGCTCTCTCAACAAAGAACTCTTCTGACATAATATCCTGAACAACAAGATATACTCTATCGTGCCTATCTGAATCGGCAAAAGCGTTTAATGTCATTAATAGTAAAGCTGCTGACACAATAATTGTTTTCATTTCTATTTTTCCTTTGTGTTTAAATTTCTTATTTGCAGGTATATACGGCGATATCCATTAACTCGACGGTGTTATTATCTTTGTTAAAAATATAAAGGTCTTTGTCATTTCCATCACCACAACCAAGAATCAATGACGCATTTAACTGCGCTGCCATTTCTTTTGGGCCAGCGACGCAAGACTGACTTATGTTTTTTGCAGTTAAAATGCTACGGGTGGCATCAAATGAAATTTTATCTCCAACTTTAAGGCCGCTGCCTTCAAATAAAATTGTGGTCGCTTCGCAATTTAAATCTGCGGCAAAAGAACCTGTTGATATTAATAAAGACAGTAGCGCGATAGATATATTCATTTGCATATAAACTCCTTAAAAAAATTAGTTGGTATTACTTAATATCAGAGAGTGCCTTCAGCCATAATACAAGCGGCGTGATCTATTTCGCCCCAGCCAATATCTTCATATAGAATTTCACCATGCAGTTTTAGCGGGCCCTGCAGATAAGCACTATAGGTTACACCTACATCTGAAAATTCATGATCGAGTGCGATAAATTTATAATTCAGAGTTTTGGACAAATCTATGTGTGCACTTGTTTTGTCGTGCCCTAAGCCGCAGACACTGGCTATTCTAACTTTTGGGGTATTTTTCGGAGGTGAATTTAAACCCTCTGCGGCAGCCATCGCCATGGCCATAGAGCCCATGAAAATGAGAACTGAAAATAATGTAAAGGACCTTTTCATATATTAACTCCATCTGCTTTAATAAATTCAATGCAATTTAAGAGCTTTATTTAAAAGCTTCTAAATTCGATTTGGCAAAAAAATTTCGACTAGATCTTTTACACGGGACACTAAATGTCACCATATCAGGTTGCCTCTATAATAAATTATTTTTCAGTGCGACGTTGATGTTCTTTAAGTCTGAGATAAATTGATGCGATAACGTTGGCTCTTTGCGCTTCAAAGTTTTCAGAGCCTTCTGGAAAGGTGAGGCCCAGATGCCAATACCCATCATCAGACATGATATCATATGCGCCGAATACAAAGATAACGTCTTTTATTCGTTTTCCGGTTGAGTCGCTTAGAAGGTGTTCGAGTTCATTGGCTGTGGCATTGCGCAGAGGGTGGTTAAACACCGAGCGGGGAACAAAGAACACAATCGTTTCGCCGCTATCGCTCATTCGATCTGTTATAAGTTTTGAGTGCTCAGGGTTAGCAGGGCTTA
>JAYVKY010000408.1:0-2427 GCA_043767965.1 Pseudobdellovibrionaceae bacterium | reverse complement strand
AAACGTCATCCTCAATTACAGTACCGTCCCACAGCTGCACCCCGCACTTAATGGTGACTCTGTGACCAATTTTAACATCATTCTCGATAAATACATGGTCGCAAATATTACAATCATCACCTAAAACGGCATTTGGTAAAATGTGCGTAAAAGCCCATACCCGAGTGTTATTACCTACATTTTTGGTTTCACATAAGGCCTGCGGGTGAGCGTAAAATGACATTATTGCACGCCTTGTATTTGCTGAACCCACTTCATGTTTTCTAAGTACCAGTCAATGGTACTTTCAAGCCCCTGTTCAAAAGTTTTGAATCGCCGCTGGTAGCCCAGTTTTTCCTGCGCTAGCTTGTCATCAATTGCATACCTGAAATCGTGACCTTTTCGATCTTCAACAAAAGTAATGAGCTCTTTATAACTTTTTTTATTCAAACGTGGTTTTTTCTGGTCAAGTAATTCGCAGATACTATTTACAACATCAATATTTTTTCTTTCAGAATTTCCGCCTAGGCAATAAGTAGCACCTTTTGTGCCTCTGGTTAAAGCCAGCCAGATGCCCTCAGCGTGATCGTCGACGTAAATCCAATCTCGGATGTTATTTCCTTTACCATAAACCGGCAGAGGCTTTTCATTTAGGGCATTTAAAATCATAAGCGGGATTAACTTTTCCGGAAACTGCCTTGGCCCATAATTATTTGAACAATTCGTAACAATACAGGGTAACCCATAGGTTCTGGTCCAAGCCCGCACTAAATGATCACTACTGGCCTTCGATGCCGAATAAGGTGAACTTGGATCATAAGCTGTAGTTTCTGAAAATTTTCCGGTTTCACCTAATTCACCGAAAACTTCATCAGTGGAAACATGAACAAACTTAAATTGTTTTTTCTTTTCTTCTGGCAACTGGCTAAATATCTCTCGTGAGCATTCCAGTAAGTTAAAGGTTCCCATAATATTGGTCTCAACAAATATTCTAGGGCCCGATATCGAATTATCCACATGCGATTCTGCCGCCAAATGCACTACGGCCTGAGGCTTGTATTTGCCAAAAACCGCCTGCACATCACTGAAATTTCGCAAGTCGATTTTCTCAAAAAAAACTTTATCGTTATCAACGAGGTCTGAAAAATTTTCTTTACGACCGGCATAGGTTAAAGAATCTAAAATAATCACTTTATTATATTGGTTGTGCTTAATGGCCGTTCGTAAAAACGAACTCCCAATAAATCCGGCAGCACCTGTTATTATTAAATTCATTTGACCCCGTTCTTATGCCTAATCATTCAAAATTTCTTATAACTGAAACAATCAAAATAAAATTTTCTTTTTCACTTTTTACAATTTCGTAAAAAATGGAGTAGCCACTATTAGTGACATATCTTCTCATATTGACTCGAAGAATAGTTCCGAATTTCGTACCAATCAAGGGAAATTCGGCTATTTTCTGAGCTGCAGAATTTATCTCCGCCAGGTATGTTAACGCATGGGTTAGCGTGTATTCGGTTGCGATACTCAGCCCCCACTGTTCATGCCTTTCTAGCGCTTGCTTTTCCCACTTTGTTTTTAGCATTTGTTAAGTCTTCTTCCTGTAGAAGTCTTAACTTTTGTAATAGGTTATTTTCAAGTTCATTGAATGTTTTAGAATCAACCATGGCTTCATTTTTATCTTTTTCATATAAAGCCAACTTAGACAACAAGCTTAAATAATAACTCTGCGACATTAAAACTTTTACTTCTTGTCCTCTGTGCAGAATTTGTACCACGTTACGACCCTTGGCTAAATTCAAATAGTACGCAATATTTTCCCGTAACTTAGATGCTACAATTGTATCTTTAAACACAAATCCCCCAAATGCTTGAACTGATTATATTACAATTAGTTGTACAAGTAAATGCAATACGACAAGTTTCACTTTTTTTAATGCACTAAACACAGCCAAAAGACAACATAGACACTTATGAAACTAATCCTCGTCGGAGCCGGAAATATTGGCCTAGTAACAGCCCTCTGCTTTGCAGAAAGAGGCCATCAGGTTTTTTGCATAGATAATGATCAATCAAAAATTAATAAACTCAGGGCCGGTGAAAACACTACGAACTGGCAAAAATTATTGCTCGCGCCATTGTAAATGTTAAAAATACCGACCGTCTCTTCACCGTCTTTTACACCTTAAACTTGTGACATCAAAAACAGATTGGCAAGGCAGTTAAAATCCCGCCAGCTTATCTTGTTAAATATTTTTCTATGAATGGACTAATTTCACGAAGATTTTTTAGCACCAAAACCAAGGCTTTCTCCCAAACTTCATTTGCCCCTTGTCCGTGAATAGCCTTTTGCACTTCTTACATGATATCAATACCAAGGACGGCGCGCCAAATAGCTGAAATCCTTACGACTGTTTGGTAGCCTCGGGGCTAAATATTGGTCAA